>JANLTC010000173.1:0-5098 GCA_031362725.1 Deltaproteobacteria bacterium
CTATGCTCGTCAGCGAGATGCTCGACCTCGTGCTGGCGGGCCTGCTCTACCGACGCCCCACCTGATCGGCCCCCCTTTTCGGTCTAGCGATCGAGATCCCATCAGGGGCTCATCGAGCCACGCAGTGTCGCCTGAGGAAGACCGAAACCTCCGCCTTGTCGACCGCGCCCGCAGCGACTCCATCGACCAACGAGTACAAGTCGTCCGGATCGGCGCGGAGCCGCTCGCCGTTCAAGCCGAGGAACACGAGCGCGCACATCAGCGCCGTCCGCTTGTTCCCATCAACGAACGGATGATTCCGAGCCACGTGGAAGAGATAGGCAGCCGCCATCTCGAACACGCTGGGATGCAGATACTCGTCATCGAACGTCGTCTCGGGCACCGCGATCGCCGACCGCAGCAGCGCGAGATCGCGAAGCCCGCTCGCGCCCCCGTACACTCGAATCTGATCGGCGTGGATCCCGAGCACCTCGTCGAGGGTCAGGAACTCGGGCTCGCTCACTCCGCGAGTCGGCGGAACACCCCGCCGTACTGCTCGTGCGCCTCGGCCACCAGCTCCGCCGTCCGCTTCTTCCGCTTCCGGTTGCGCACGGGTGTGACCACGAGGACATCGCCGTCCGTCGACAGCTCGAGCTCGGTGTCCGCGTCGATCTCGAGCGCCTCGAGAAGCGGTCGATCGATCACGAGGGCGAGGCTGTTTCCGGATCGCGTGAGTCGCTTCGGCATGTCCGTACGGTAGCACTGTCTCGTCCTTACGAACGACACCCGCACCTTGATCGTTCAAGTTTTTGATTTTAAACGAGAAGTTGTGGAGGAGCCGGGAATCGAACCCGCGTCCACCGCTTGATTTTGCAGGGCTTTCGGGTGTTTTGGAGGCCGCAGCGAGGCTGCTGCAGCGCTCATGACTCGTAGTGTGAATCGACCTTGAATCAGGCCGCTGACTTCAAGTTCTCGCGGATGATCCTGGGGTGCCGTGCGGCGATTCGCAGCAACGCGATCGCGGGTCCGTCGGGCCGGCGCCGGCCCTGCTCCCAGTTGCGCAGCGTGTGCACACTGATCTCGATCGCGCGAGCAAAGTCGGCCTGAGTCAGACCCACAAAGCGACGCAAGGCGGCGATGTCCTCACCGGACTCGAAGCGTCCCTGCATCAGCCGCTTCCGAAGCCGAGCCGGGATCGCCCGCTCGAGCTGTTCGTCTGTCAGTTCGGGAATGTCGCTCATGTGTGCTGATCCCTGTATGCGCGATACAGATCCTGCTCGCGCCTGCTTGCGAGCCGGGCGCCGATGATCCGCACCCGGCCCTCCTCCGGTTCGGTGTATACGACGACTACGAGCCCGCGGTTGATTGGGCCGATCGCAATGAATCGGTCCTCGGTCTCGGAATGGTCCTCGTCAAAGATCTCCAGATACTGAGCACCCGCTTCGAAGAGCTTCCTCGCCTCTGAGAACGACAGGCCGTGCTTCTGCTGATTGCTGAGATCCTTCTCATCGTCCCACTCGAAGTCCACAGGCCGCGATACTACGCCATTAGCTTAGTCAGTCAATGGCTCAGATCATTCGATCTGGTGCCGGAAGGAGGACCGATGGGTTTCGAGTCGGTACGAGTTCACGCGAATGCGCGAAGCTGCGAGAATTGCCGCAGTGATGATTCACCTGGGCTGCAGCGAGGCTGCAGCAGCGCTCGGGCCTTAGCGTAGAGCCGGCTTGGCCCGGCCAGCAGGCGACACCAAGGCACCCTCTTCATCGCGGCCCGTTTCTAGTCGCGCGCGCCCGCGACGGCCTTTCCCATCTTCTCGCGTTCCGCTGCCGTCACCTGGTCGGGTCCGAGACTGGGACTACGACCCGGTCGATTGGCGCAAGCCCTGGCGCGTCGCCGCCTTGTGCACCGGCGCGATCGACCTGGTGCTCGAGCCGGTCGCTGCACACACTCCTCGCGTGGATCTCGGCGTGCTCGCGACGGTCGGCGTGTGCGCGTTCGGGACGCGGCGGCCGCGTGAGCGCCGCGGGCCGCGAGATCGCGGCCGACGGCCTGTTCGGCTGGGCCGAGGAGTTTGCCCACCGCTGGTGAACTTGGCGTTCCGGTTCAGGGCTCGCGTGTCAGATCGACGAATCAAGTTGATGTCCGGGCGCGTTTCGAAATAGGATCGGAGCCATGGCAGACCCCACTCGCTCCGTTATCGCCGTACTCTGGACCTGCTTCGGGCTCGCGGCCCTCGGTCCGCTCACCTCGCGCGCCGACGTCTTCGCGGCGGTCAACGTCGCGGCGCCCCCGCCGCGTTTCGACTTCGACGTCGCCATCGTAAACGCATCGCTCGGGACGCGCGTCGCGCTGCCGGCGGTCGTGAACACGAACGCCTTCGAGATCTACCCGAGCATCAGCAGCGACGGCCGGCGGCTCCTATTCCAGCGCTTCGGCGGAAGCGATGGCCGCCGCGTGCTCCTCGTCGACACCTCGACCGGGCAGAGCGCGGATCTCTTCACGCCGACCGAGATCGCGCTGAACCCGATCTTCAACTCGAACATCACGAGCGACGGCACCACGGTCGCGACCGGGCGGCGCTTCC
Source organism: Deltaproteobacteria bacterium (assembly GCA_031362725.1). Lineage (GTDB taxonomy): Bacteria > Myxococcota_A > UBA9160 > UBA9160 > PR03 > PR03. The sequence goes on from JANLTC010000173.1 coordinate 2,564, forward strand.
GGGCGATCGCGTTCTCCAGCGGTACTCGCTTCTTCCCGGAGGTGACCCGCACCGACGTGCGCTCGTTCCCGACGGGTCCCTTTCCGCGCAGCACGTTGCGTTCCCCGCTCAGCTTCAGCGCTACGGGGAACGTCACCGATGTCGCGGTAGGCGGGAACGCCAACGAACTCTACGCGCTCCGCGTGGCGGCGGGAACGGGGCCGGGCGCGCTCCTCTTGATCCAGCTCGTCCCGAACTCGTTCAGCCGCGCCGCGTTCCTGAGCGGCCCGACCGCCGACTACGGGCATCCAGCGCTCGCGTCGAGAAACGCGTTCGACTTCTTCAACGTCTTCTTCGAGGACCGCTCCTCCGGAGACTACGATCTCGTGTTCCGCCGCGCGGATCCGCTCAGCTTCGAGGGAACACCGCTCCCCGTTCCCTTCCTGGCCGGGGACACCGACGACTCGCAGCCTGGCCTGACCGACGACGGCCGCTACCTCGGCTTCGTGCGCCATGGCAGCGATGGACATGATCGGCTCTTCGTGCGCGACCAGGTGACGCTGACGACGTTGAACCCGAACGGCGTCGATCTCGGCTTCGTCACGACGCGCGGTATCGGCTCGGTGTCGCTCTACCTGCGCACGGTGATCACGGCGAGCCGGATCACGACGACGGGGAACGTGACTGCGACGCTGACCGAAGCGTCGAGGATCGGAATCCTCGTCCAGCGCATCACCGGCGTGACGAAGGAGCGCGGCCAGAAGCTCTACGAGCTCGAGCCGGTCGGCCGCGTGCCGCTCGGCGACTACGGCGCCGGCAATGTCTTCACGCACTGGGACTTCGAGGTCGACGGCGAGGCGCTGCCGCCGGGGCGCTATCTCGTCACGCTGCGGGCGGTCGACGGCGACCTGATCCGCGAGTTCGGTGAGCCGCAGGTGCTGCGGATCGGTGAGAGCGGCCACGCGCACACACAGGGGAAGGACGACCAATGACGGCGATCCGACGCTTCCGCATCCTGGCTCTCGCGTCGTGCTTCGCGCTCGCGTCCGCCGCCGCGCGAGCTGACGTCTTCGCGGCGACCTGCGTCGCCGATCCTTCGGGCACGGGTCAGGACATCGCGGTCATGAACGCGACGCTCGGGACGCGCGTCGCGCTGCCGGCCGTCGTGAACAGCGCAGACACCGAGCTGGATCCGAGCATCAACCTCGGCGGCAGCAAGCTCCTCTTCCGGCGGACCAGCGCGGCTGGCGTGAATCGACTGCTGATGGTCGACCTCGTGACTGGCGCGGGCGCAGACCTTTTCACGGGTATCGAGGTCTCGCAGACGCCGATCTTCGGCTCGGCGATCACGGGAAACGGAGGTCTGGTATTCACCGGGCGACAGTTCTCGCCGTCGTTTCTCGGATTCTCGTTTCCCCGCGTGTTTCTCACCAATGTGTCTGGTTTCCCGCGCACGCCCTTCCCCCCGCGCATCACGCTCACCTCGACCCGCTTCAACTTCGGCAACCCCGGCATCGTCACCGACGTCGCGGTCGGCGGTGGGAGCATGTACGTGATGGAGGTGGGCACGCTTCTCAGGAGTCTCGTCCTCAACTTCCTCAGCAGCAGCTGCTGCTTCAACACGGGCGGCTTCAGCAACGCCGGCTCCTCCCTTCCGCTCCGCTCCACCAGCGCCGACTACTCGCAGCCTGCGCTCGCGGCCGACGATGGCCAGCGCGTGTACTTCAAGCAGCGTCTCCTCGTGAACAACGTGTTCCAGGACGGCGACATCGCGTTCCGCCCCGCCACGTCGCTCGCAGGCTTCCCCGGAACACCGACGCGCGTCTTGGGGGGTGTCAGCACCTTCGCCGACGAGTCGCAGCCCGCGCTCACCTCCGACGCCCGCTACCTCGCGTTCGTGCGCGGCGGCACGGGTGGGAACGACCGTCTCTTCGTCTGGGACCCTCAGACCCAGACGATGCTGAACTCGAATGGTGTAGACCTGGGCCTTCGGGACACGAGCTCGGGCTGCGGATCGCTCTCGCTCTACACCCGCTCGGTCATCAGCAGCTCCGTGATCTCGCGGACCGGCACCGTCAACGCGACGCTCGCGAGCGCGTCGAGCATCGGCATCTTCGTCCAGCGCATCGTTGGCAAGACCGAGGTGCTGGGGCGCAAGGCGTACGAGCTCGAGACGGTCGGGCGCTTCCCGCTCGGCTCCTATGGCGCGGGCAACGTGTTCACGCACTGGGACTTCGAGGTCGACGGCGAGCCGCTCTCGCCCGGGAAATACCTGGTGACCGTGCGCGCCGTCGAAGGCGACATCGTGCGCGAGCTCGGGCAGCCGCAAATCTTGAAGATCAAAAAGAACGGACGCGCCCAAACGATAGGGAAATACCAATGGTGAACGGGATCCGGCGCTTCCGCATCGTCGCGGCCGGACTATTACCTGGCCGACAACGCCGGCACCGTATCCGTGCTGATCAGCCCCGTCCCGGAGCCACCCGCGACGGAGATGGCAATGACCCTCTTCGGTGTCTTCTGCCTCATGGGAGCGAGGCAGCGCAGACGGTGACC
>JANLTC010000169.1:0-6678 GCA_031362725.1 Deltaproteobacteria bacterium
GGCGGCGGCGCCCTGATGCTGATCTACTTGTCGATCGGCGTGATGGCGCTTCGCGTAGCGGCCAGCGGGGCAGTCTGGCTGGCGCTGGTGAAGAGCCCACTCGCGCGACTGCGCGCGATCGAGGGCAACTATACAAAGCTCGGCGACGCGATCACCCGGGCGCTCGGGTACGTGACCGTCGCGCTCTGGTTCGTGCTGTTGCTGCAGCGCTTCGAGCTGTTCCGCCCGGCTGTGGACGCGATCGAGACCGTGCTCGACGCGCAGTTGCAGGCCGGCGAACTGAACGTCTCCGTCGGGCGCGTGTTCGGTTTCGTGGCGGTCGTTCTCGGTGCCTGGATCACGTCGCGGGTCGTCGTGTTCCTACTCGAGGAGGACGTCTACCCGCGCATGAAACTGGCGCGCGGGATTCCGTACGCGCTCTCGGTGCTGGTCCGCTACAGCCTGCTGCTCGCCGGCTTCTTCGCCGCGCTCGCGACGCTGGGTGTCGACCTCACGCATCTCACCGTGCTGGTGAGCGCATTCGGCCTCGGCCTCGGTTTCGGCATGCAGCAGATCGTCAACAACTTCGTGTCGGGCCTGATCCTGCTCTTCGAGCGTCCCGTGCAGGTCGGGGATCTGGTGGCGACGAAAGACCTGAACGGAGAAGTCCTGCGCATCGGCATCCGCGCGAGCCGCATCCGCACCTCCGACGGTGCCGACGTGATCATCCCCAACTCGGATCTGATCCAGAACACCGTCACGAACTGGACGCTCTCGGATCGCAAACGCCGCATCAGCCTCGAACTCGGCGTCGCCTACGGCACGCCCGCCGAGCGCGTACTCGCGCTGCTTCTCGACGTCGCGAAGCGTGACGCTCGCGTCCTCCAGGATCCCACGTCGCAGGCTCTCTTTACCGGCTTCGGCGCGAGCGCACTCGAGTTCCAACTCCGCTTCTGGACCGAGGAGACGAGCTGGATGCGCGTCAGGAGCGACCTCTGCGTCGCGCTCCAGCAGGCGCTGCGCGAAGCGGGGATCGGGATGCCCGTGACGCCGATCGAGGTTCAGGTCGATCCCAGCTTGCCGCGCGCGTCGGGATCGACACTCCGCTGAAGGTTGCGCACGGAGCCAATCGGATGGTGCCTCGAATGATCTTCACCCAGGCTGCCGTGCACGCGATCCTGATGGCGGTCGCGCTGCTCTGCTGCTGCTCCGCTGCCGTAGCGCAGGGCACGCTGCCGCGGCCGGATCCGCCGTTTTCCGGCACGATCGAACGGACGCTCGCGGGCTCGAGCGCGAATACTCCCGCGCCGCTGCGACCGCCCGCCGGCGCGCCGAACGTGGTCGTCGTATTGATCGACGACGCGGGCTTCGGCAATCCCGCGACCTTCGGCGGACCGGTGCGGACGCCGACACTGGATCGGCTCGCTGCGCAGGGTCTGCGCTACAACCGCTTCCACGTGACGGCGCTTTGCTCGCCCACGCGCGCGGCGCTGCTCTCCGGTCGCAACCACCACAGCGTCGGCTTCGGCATGGTGTCCGAGGTCCACAGCAACTTCCCCGGCTACGACGCGCATTGGCCGCAAAGCGCCGCGTCGCTGGCGACGATCCTGCGCGACAACGGCTACAACACCGCGGCGATCGGCAAGTGGCACCTGACGCCCGACGACGAGCAGGGTCCCGCCGGTCCCTTCGATCGCTGGCCGAACGCGCTCGGCTTCGAGTACTTCTGGGGCTTCCTCGGCGGCGAGGACTCGCACTGGGACCCGATGCTCGTCGAGAACCAGAAGATCGTCGGCGTGCCGACGCAGAAGGGTTTCTACCTCACGACCGCGATGGCCGATCACGCGATCGAGTGGATTCGCAGCCAGAAGTCCCAGTCGCCGGAGCAGCCGTTCTTCCTGTACTTCGCCACCGGCGCAAGCCACGCGCCGCACCACGTCGCGAAGGAATGGGCGGACAAGTACAAGGGCAACTTCGACAGCGGCTGGGACTCGCTGCGCGAGGCCACTTTCGCGCGTCAGAAGAAACTCGGCGTGATTCCTGCCGATGCGAAGCTCACGCCGCGCCCCGACGCCTTCCCGGCCTGGGATCCCCTACCCGCCGACCTGAAACAGCTCTATGCGCGGCAGATGGAGGTGTATGCGGGCTTCCAGGAATGCACCGATCACGAGGTCGGCCGCGTGCTCGGTACGATCGACGCGATGGATCTCGGCGACGACACGCTCGTCGTCTACATCTTCGGCGACAACGGCGCGAGCATGGAGGGAACCGAGAGCGGCTCGTTCAACGAACTCACCGCGCTGAACGGCATCCCGCTCACCACCGCGCAGCAGCTCGAAGCGATCAAGGCGTATGGCGGTCTCGAGGTCTGGGGCGGCCCGCGCACCGACCCGCACTACGCCGCCGCGTGGGCGCTCGCCGGGAACACGCCGTTCCAGTGGGGCAAGCAGGTTGCGTCGCATCTCGGTGGCACGCGCAACGGGATGGTCGTCGCGTGGCCGAGGCGGATCACCGACAAGGGCGGGCTGCGCAGCCAGTTCACGCACGCGATCGATCTCGCGCCGACGATCCTCGAGGCGGCCGGCATCCCGCTGCCGGCCGTGGTGAACGGCGTCCCGCAGATGCCGATGCACGGCGTGAGCTTTGCGAACACCTTCACCGATGCGTCCGCGCCCGAGCGCCATACGCAGCAGTACTTCGAGATGATCGGCAATCGCGCGATGTACAAGGATGGGTGGATGTGGAGCTGCCGGATCCAGCGCATCCCGTGGAAGGCCGATCCCGAGACGCTGGCGCGTCTGGCGCCGGGCAAATGGAATCCCGAAGACGATCCGTGCGAACTCTACGATCTGGCCAGCGACTTCTCGCAGAGCGACGACGTCGCCGCGCAGCATCCGGACAAGATGCGCGAGCTCGAGACGCTCTTCTGGTCGCAAGCGGAGCAGTACCAGGTGCTCCCGCTGCTCGGCGGCCTCGCGAACATCTGGGCGCCGAAGCCGGCGCCGGGTACCGATCCGAAGCGCGTCACGTTCTACCCGGGCGTCGAGAACGTCGCGCAGGGCATGATCCCGCCGCTCTTGAACCGCTCGTTCTCGATCACCGCGGATCTCGACATCCCGCGAAACTGGTGTGTGTCGTCGCTCTGCTACGGCGCCGATGGCGTGATCGTCGCGAACGCGAGCTTCCTCGGCGGTTTCTCGCTCTACGTCGAGGGCGGCACGCTCCGCTACACGTACAGCTTCCTCGGCCTGAAGATCGACGACCTCGTCGCCTCGGAGAAGCTGCCCGAGGGCAAGGTGCAGGTGCGCTACGAGTTCACCGCCGACGAACCCGGCAAGATGGCGACTGGCGGCACGCACCGGCTGCTCGTCGCCGGCAAGCCGGTCGCCGAGGGAAAGCTCGAGCACACCGTTCCGCTTCGCTTCTCGGCGTATGCGGGACTCGACATCGGGCGCGACAACGGGCTGCCCGTTTCACCGGGCAAGATCTACTACCTGCGCGCGCCATTCCCGTTCGAGGGCAGCATCGAGCGCGTGGTTTTCGACCTGCCGTGAACCGCGACTAGCGCCCGCCCGCTTTCATCTGCAACTGCATCGAGAGCGCCTTCTCCGCTTCCGCTTCGGGAATCATGCCCGCTTGCTGGTACAGCATCGAGAGACTCGTGTGCGCGAGCGGCTCCTCCGGGTCGAGTTCGATGTAGTGCTTCGCGGCTTCGATCGCGGCATCCATCTGGCCTTGCTTGGCGAGCGCCATCGCGAGCCCGTTCCAGGCCATCGTCATACCCGCGTTGGAGGCGATCGCGCTGCGATACGCGGCGATCGCGTCTTCGGTACGCCCGTGCGCGAAGTGCTCGAGACCAGCTTTGTAGTGCGTGCGTGCTTCTGACATCGACGGCAGTATACCCGCCATGCCCGAGGCGACGATTCGAACGCTGCACCGCTCCGAACGCGAGCGCGTGCTCGCATTGCTGGACGAATGGCCGCTCTCGGACGGTTGGCGCGGTCGCGACTACTTCCGCCGCTACCTCGAATGCGACCCGACCTACGTCGACGACAACTTCTGGGTCGCGGAGCAGCGCGGCGACCTCGTCGCGTGCGTGCAGATCTTTCCGCGATTGCTGCGCGTGCGCGGCGCGGCGGTTCCGGTCGGCGGAATCGGCAGCGTCTTCACCAGCGAGAAGGCGCGCGGCAGCGGCGTCGCGTCGCAGCTGCTCGAAGCGTCGGCCGCGGCGATGCGCGCGCGCGGCATGGAACTCTCGCTGCTCTTCGCGTCGCGACACGCCTTCTATGCGCGACTCGGCTGGGTGCTCTGGCCGCGCCAGCGACCGCTGTGGATCCGCGCCGACACGAGCGCCGCACAGGACGCGTCGCGCCACATCGACGCATTCGAAGTCGCGCGCGATCTCGACGAAGTGATGGCGCTGCACGAACGCTACGCGGCCTGGCGCGATGGAACGGTCGTGCGCGACCACGCCTTCTGGCTCGGGCAACTCGGATTCGCAGGCAATCCGACCGAGGACTTTCTCGTCGCGCGCGACGCTACGGGCCGCATCGAGGCCTACATCCGCGCGAGTCTCCTCGAGGGCTTCTGCGCCGTTCTCGAACTCGGCCGCGACGATTCGGCTGGAGCCGCGAGCGCACTCGCGGACCTGGTGCTCCGCTGTGCCGCGCCGCGCGACGACGATCCCAGCGCCGCGCGCGCTGGCAAGTCGTCCTCCGAGTTCCGCCGCGTGCTGCTCGCGCCCGCGCACGACGACGCCGCGCTCGACACCGCGCTCGTCGCGCGTGGTGTGCAGCTGAAGCACTTCGACGAGAAGGGTTCGATGCTGCGCGTGCTCGACGCCGAAGCACTGGCGCGACGCTGTGGCGCGTCGCTCGGCCACGGTGAGTCGCCTGATTCGATGCTCCAGCGCCTGCTCCCGCCGGAACGACTGGTGTTCTGGCCGGCGGATCGCTTCTGAGCGCTCCCCATTTCGAAACGCGGAGGTGAGCATGGATTCGGAAGCCGTGATCGAGGGAGATCCCGCGTCGTCCTCTCGCTGGCAGCTGATTCGCGACATCGCGGTGTTCCAGTTGAAGCTCGGCCTCGACGCGCTGCGCGACCTCGTGCTGAGCCCGATCTCGTTGATCGCCGGCATCGTCGACCTCTTCCTCAGCGGCGAGCGGGTCGGCGGGCGCTTCTACTCCGTGCTCGTCGCCGGCCGGCGCACCGAAGCGTGGATCAACCTGTTCGGCGAACTCGATCGCGTCGAACCGGGCACTGAAACGGCCGCCGGCGCCGAGACAGCGTCGGTCGATGCAATCGTCGAGCGCATTGAACGCCTGCTCGTCGAGCAATACGAGCGCGGCGGCGTCACCGCGTCGGCAAAGACCGCGATCGACCGCGGCCTCGACGCGCTCGCGCGTCCGTCGCGCGGGCCCGGGCCGCGCTAGGTTCGCGCCGCCACGGAGGAGGGCGTTCGAATGCATCGCATCGCAGTTCTCTCGCTACTCGCAGCACTCGCGATCCCGTTCGGCGCTTGCTCGGCGGAGCCGGGCGGCGAGATGATTTCGCAACCCGAGCTTTCTGCAGCGATCGCCAGCGGCAAGAAGATGCTGCTGCTCGATGTGCGCACGCCGGAGGAGTTCGCGAGCGGCCACATTCCTGGCGCGCAGAACGTGCCGCACGGCGGAGCCGGAGAGTGGTTGCGCAAAGCGGGTCTGCCGCCCGATGCGGACATCATCGTCTACTGCGAATCCGGGGGCCGCTCCTCGACGGTGCAGCAGGCCTTTGCGACGGCGGGCCAGACGTCGGTCCGCCACCTCGAGGGTGACATGAAGGCGTGGCGCGCGTGCGCGGAGTGCGCGAAGGAGTAGCGGCCCGCAGCCGCTAACCGCGCTTGTCGATCCCCAACACCTTGATGCGCGACGCCAATGTCGTGGGTTTCATGCCGAGCAACTGCGCCGCACCGTCTGCGCCGTAGATCTTGCCGTGCGCGGCGGCGAGCGCGCTTTCGATGTTGCGGCGCTCGCGGCGCTTGCGGTCGGCTTCGGTCTCGACCTCGGATGCGGCAAGCGGCATCGAGGCGGCACCCCGCAGCGCATTCCTGGCGGAGCCGTCGCGGGCCTGCGCGCTCGGCAGCGCGGCGTCGAGGTCGAGGCGCGTGCCCCGCGCGAGGATCGCGGCGCGCTCGATCACGCTCTGTAACTCGCGCACGTTGCCTGGCCATTCGCGAGCTTCGAGCGCGCGCACATCGGCGGCCGAGAGGCGCAGACCGGGCTTGCCGAGGCGTTGCGCAGTCGACGCGAGGAACGCCGCCGCGAGCCGGCCGATGTCGTCGCGACGGTGGCGGAGCGGCGGTACTTCGATCGGGAAGACGGCGAGCCGGTAGTAGAGATCCTCGCGGAAGCGCCCCGCCGCGACTTCGCCGCGCAGATCGCGATTGGTCGCGGCGACGACGCGCACATCGACGGTACGCGTGCGGTCCTCGCCGACGCGTTCGAAGCTGCCCTCCTGCAACACGCGGAGCAGCTTGCTTTGCAGCTCGAGCGGGATCTCGCCGATCTCGTCGAGGAAGAGCGTGCCGCCGTTCGCGAGCTCGAAGCGGCCGACGCGGTCGCGCACCGCGCCGCTGAAGGCGCCGCGCACGTGGCCGAAGAACTCGCTCTCGAAGAGGTCGCGCGGCACCGCGGCGCAGTTCACGCGCACCAGCGCTGCCGC
>JANLTC010000179.1:0-11672 GCA_031362725.1 Deltaproteobacteria bacterium
GTGGAAGCCGTTCGGGTAGACCTCGTTCAACACGAGGAAACGATCGGCCAGATCTCCGACCGCCTCGCGCACCGGGATCCACTCCTCACCGCCTTCGTAGAGATGCACGTTGCGCAGCCCGTGCGCTTCGACGACGGGGAGCTGCTTGTTCTCGCGCTCGCCGAGATGCGCATCGATCACGACGGTGCGGTTGTGGCAGGCGTGGATCTGGTTCTTGTCGTAGCCGTCCGCCAGCATTGCGCGGACGACGCCGTCGAGCTGCCAGGGCGTCGTCGACGCGGCCGGGTAGAAGAAGTGCCACGAGATGTTGACCTTCAGCGCCGTGTCGGCGCTCTTGTCGATCACCTCTTGATACCCGGCGAGATTCATCAGCCGGTGGTAGTCCTCCACCACCGTTCGCGGCGCCGTCCGCAGAATCGCAACCCGACTTTTCAGCAAGTCCCCCCCTCGATGCACCCTGACTGGTATCTCGATGCACCCTGACCCGTGTTGGCGCGCCGCCGTCCGGCGGCGATGCGGAATCATAAGGCCGGCCGGCGCCGACCGCCGACCTCTTCTGCCACGTACCCCCTCCCATCGCCACCTCCCTCCAGATGAACAGCGGGAGGAGTGCGCCGTGAAGTTGCTCTCATCGGGATCTCTGTTGGCATGCGTTGCGCTGGTCGGAGTTGCACTTGGGTTGCCGGCTCGGGCCACGGTGATCGCCACCAACGTGGTTACAGTCGAGGTCGCGAGCGGAACGATCCGGATCGTCTCGACCGTCGAGGACGACGTCTCCGGCTTCCCGGCGCGCCGGCTCTTCACCTATGAGTTGTCCGGCGATTACGACCCGCTTGCGCCCGATAGCAACGGAATCTCCTCGCTGCAGATCGGTTTCGGCGGCCTCGTGCCGGACGTCACCGACCAGACCGGCCCGCCGGGATGGGACTCCAACACGACCAGCTTTGCACCGCCGTTCGGCGCGGGCTGGGACCTGCCGAACACGCAAGCCTCGAGCCTCAGCCGGGCCAGCGGCGATGTGCCGCTCTTGCTCTTCTCCTTCGCCGTTCCGGCAGGCACCGCCTTCACGAGCGAGGACGAGGGCAGCTACGCGGCCTCGCACTACCTCGATGTCCCGTTCGGACTCGTCGCGCTCGTCGACGACGCCAGCGGCCTGGGTCCGATCGTGCCGGTGCCCGAGCCGACGTCGTTGTTGCTGATCGCCGGTGGACTCGCGGTGCTCGCTCGTCGCCGACTAACCTCGGCGGCATGAACGCAGTCCGCCTCGTCGTCTACTCCGACTTCCTGTGCCCGTGGTGCTGGAACGCGGCGACGAAGCTCGCGTCGGTGCAGCAGCAGCTGGGCGAAGATCTCGAAATCGAGTGGCGCAGCTACCTGCTGCGACCGAGCGGGCAGCCGGGGCGCAGCCTCGAGAAGTTTCGCGCGTACACACAGAGCTGGTTGCGGATCGCGGAAGACGAACCGCGCGCTCCGTTCCAGGTCTGGGCGAGCGACGCGGGGCCGCCTTCGCACAGTGTGCCGCCCCATCTGGTCGCGAAGGCAGCCGCGGCGATCGGCACGGGCGAGGGCCGCCGGATGCGCGAGCGACTGTTCCGCGCGTACTTCGCCGAGAGCCGCGACATCAGTGATCGCGCGACGCTGCGCGCGTTGTGGAGCGAAGCGGCGCTACCGGACGACGCATTCGAGAGTTGCGACGATCCCGTGCACGCGCGCCGCGTGCTCGCCGATCACGAAGAGGCGCAGTCGCTCGGCGCCACGGGGGTTCCGGCCGTGCGCCTCGCCGACCAAGACTTCGTGCTCGTCGGCGCGCAGCCGGAGGCCGCGTACCTGCGCTGGCTGCGGCGCGTACTCGATGCGCGCGGCGCCTCTGCATGAGGGTGAGGCTCGCCCCTTCGATGCGCGCCCCGCTCACGATTGCGATCGCAGCCCTGCTGGCCGGATGCCAGCAGGCGCAGGCGCCTGGCAGCGCAGCCGGACAGGTGACCTGTCGCGACCTCGACGCCCGCTACGAGGCGACCTATTCCGGCGACGCCGCGCTCGTCGATTGCGTGCGCGATCCGAAGATGCAGAGCGAAGGACACCGCCGCGTCGCCCAGGTGGGTCCCGGGGATTTCGATTTCGGTGACGGCCGCCGCCTCGAGCTGACGAGCGGCTTCTCGATCGAGGGCGCCGGCCCGGACGCGACGCGGATCTACGCCAGCCGCCCCACGCTCGACGTCTTCGGCGACGACATCTACTCGGCGTTCTTCGTGCGCGGCGCGCAGGTGCACCTCGCGGGTTTCAGTTTCGACGGCTTCTGCCACCACGGGCCGAGCCCCGAACCGGCCTGCGACGCAGCGCACGAGCACACGTTGCTCGCGATCCTGGTGGCGTGCGGCTACGGGATGCAGCGCCCCCCCGACTGCGACGTCGATGGACTCGTGATCGACAACGTGCGCGTGCTCGGCGCCAAGACACCGCTCGTCGTCACCTCGTCGCCGCCCCATCCCGAGCGCAACGAGAAGGGGCTCTTCGCGAACTTCCGCGACCTCGCGTGGACGATCCGTCACTTCCAGGTGTCAGGCCGCGACACCGCGTTTCGCTACGCGCGCATCTTCGAGTTCGGCAACGGCGCCACCGCCGACATCTCGCGCGGACCCGGCGTCGGCGTCGAGCAGCCACGCCGCTACATCATCGACATCGAGGACACCGACATCGACGCGAACGTCGGCATGTGGGGCGGTCAGCTCGCGGGCATCCTCACCGCGGCGGTGAACGACGACCAGGTCGACCTCCAACTGACACTGCGAAACTCGCATTGGCACGGCGCCGAGCGGCTGGTCGGGCTCGCGAATCACAGCGTCGCGGACGAGGGCGGCGACGACGGTCGCGTCACCTTCCGTTGCATCGACTCGGCGCTACACGCCGAACCGCTGCAGTGGACCGAGCGCAACGGAGCCGGCGCGGCCGCGTGCCCGCCGTTCGCGGCGGCCGTCTACGTCGGCGAGTTCGCGCTACCCGGCGGCAACTTCGTGTCGCGCGCGAATCTCGTGCGCTGTCCGGTGCGCATCGACGCGTCGCTCGCGCTGTGTCCGAAGCCCGCGTCGCTCGATCTCGGCGGCGCAGCGTTCGCCGCGCACGTCGCGACCTGCATTGAAGCGAGTCCGCTCGATCCACCGCCGCGCGGCACCGCGATCACCCGGCCGCCGCCGTGCCTCGACGAGCCCGAAGGAGCCAGCCGATGACGACCGTCCGCTACGAGATCGAAGGGCCGATCGCCGTCGTAACGATCGACCGCCCCGCGGTGCGCAACGCGGTGGACGGTCCCACCGCTGCGGCGCTCGCCGACGCCTTTCGGCGTTTCGACGCCGATCCGGCGCGGTCGGTCGCGATCCTGACCGGCGCCGGCGGCAGCTTCTGCGCGGGTGCGGATTTGAAAGCGATCTCGACGGGCGGCGGCAACACCGTCGCAGCGGCCGGCGACGGGCCGATGGGACCGACGCGGATGTTCCTCTCGAAGCCGGTCATCGCCGCGATCGAGGGACACGCCGTCGCAGGCGGTCTCGAACTCGCGCTCTGGTGCGACCTGCGCGTGGCGGCGCGCGACGCCGTGTTCGGCGTCTACTGTCGGCGCTGGGGCGTGCCACTCGTCGACGGCGGCACGCTGCGGCTGCCGCGCCTCATCGGCAGGAGTCACGCGCTGGATCTGATCCTCACCGGTCGCGGCGTCGCAGGCGACGAAGCGCTGCGCATGGGACTCGCGAATCGCAGCGTCGAGCCGGGCACGGCGCTCGCCGCGGCGCGCGAGTTGGCGACGTCGCTCGCGCGCTTCCCGCAGCGCTGCCTGCGCAGCGATCGCCGCTCGGCGTACGAACAGTGGAGTCTCGACGAAGCCGCGGCGCTCGCGCACGAGTGGAGCATCGGACGCGAGACGATCGACTCGGGCGAGACGCGCGAGGGCGCGATGCGCTTCGCACGCGGCGCTGGCCGCCACGGCCGCGCCGAGTAGTCGCGCCGAGGCTGGCTACGCGCGCCGCCGCGCGACGAGCGTGAGTGCCGCGAACGCGACCGCGGCTTCCGCCTCTGCTTCTGGCTCGGGCACGAGCCAGCCGTGCTCCGTCACGAGCGTACCGTCCGAGACGGAGAGCAGATCGACGTTCCCGGAGGCGTAGGAAGAGGACGCGCACTCCGGGCTCCAGGTGGAGCCGCACCGCGAGTCAGAGCTCACCTGGAAGGCCAGAAAGAGGGGGGTGCCGGTCGGGACTGATGCCTCCAGCACGAAACCGGTGTCGAGATTGAACGCGCCGATGGCCGGCGTCGTTTCGTTCCGCGCGTCGCCCTCGAAGAAGGTCGAGCCGCAGCGTTCGTCGGTGATGTAGGTGCCGATGCACAGCGTCCCACCGGCGATCTCCTGGGAGATCGGCCCCGAGTCGGGGCTCAAGACGACGAGTGTGACGAAGGAACTCGTTCTCTGGCTGGCGTCTGGCACCATGGAACCATTCGCGAAGAACCGGACGTTGAAGCGAACCGTCGCGACCGATCCAGTGGCGCCCTCGATCTGGAACGACTCGGTGATCGAGACGTCCGCGCTGGCCCGCGCGTTCCCCCCTCCATCGACCCACGGCTCCTGAACGGCCGCGGAGGACTCGGCAGATGCGCCGCCGGAGAGCGCATGAACGGTCCCGGCGCCGTAGAGGAGGTCCCCGACCAGCGTTCCGATCGCCATCGGGTGGCTCCGGGAGAAGGTCGTGAGTCCCGCTACGGCCGGGTCGGTCAGCGCCGAGTAGGAGTAGTTCTCGACCGCCGGCGGGGCCGCGTAGTTCTCGATGATGGAGAGTTGGATCTGCGTCTCGAAGGCGGGAGGAGCGACCGCGTGGGCCGCGCTCGCAAACAGCAACGCAACTCCGAGTGCCACGGCAAACTGCAACTTCGACAACAGGACTCCTCTGCAATGGGGCGCGACACTAGCTCTTCTGCGTGAGCCGGGTCGACGAAGCGCCCGGACGCGAACCAACATGCGCGCGCGCTGCGCAATCTGGAGAAGCAATTGTCCGAGAATCCGACCGACGGCTTCCGAGATCTTGCCGGGCGCTCGCCCGAGGAAGCGACCTTCTTCTGGAGCGGGGGCCCGATCGAAGTCGCGCCGCGCACGTTCTTTCAATGTGCGTTCTCCTCATGCACCGGCTTCGACACCGACGAGGGTCTGGTGCTGGTCGATACAGGACTCGCGCGGCTCGCGCCAAACCTTGCAGCGCGCCTGCGCGAGCGCACCCAGGCACCGGTGCACACGGCGATCTATACGCACGGCCACGTCGATCACGCCTATGGACTCGACGCGTTCCTGCTGCCGGGTCAGCCGGCGCCGCGCGTCGTCGCGCAGCGCGCAGTGCCCGAGCGCTTCGCGCGCTACGCGCAGACCGCAGGCCACAACGCCGCGGTGAATGCGCGCCAGTTCGGCGGCACCGTCAGTGACGCGACGCGTTCCGCCTACGAGAGTTTCCGCATCGCACCCACACCACCGACACTGCTCTACGACAACCGCCTCGAACTCGAAGTCGGCGGCGTGCGCTTCCAGCTCTTTCACGCACGCGGCGAGACCGACGATCACACCTTCCTCTGGTGCCCCGAGCGCGGCGTGCTCTGCACCGGCGACCTCTTCATCTGGGTGATGCCGAACGCCGGCAATCCGCAGAAGGCGCAGCGCTATCCGTGGGATTGGGCGCGCGCGCTGCGCGACATGGCCGAACTCGGCGCGACGACGATGTGCCCGGGCCACGGCGGGCCGATCGTCGGCGAACCCGCGAAGATCCGAGCGATGCTGACGAGCAGCGCCGACTTCCTCGAGACGCTGGTCGCGCGCACGCTCGCGGTGCTCGAAGGCGGTTCGCCGCCCCACGTCGACATCGTGCGACGCGTCGAGATCCCGCCGCACGACGAGCCGTGGTTGCAGCCGCTCTACGACGAAGCGGAGTTCATCATCCGCAACGTGATCCGCTACTACGGCGGCTGGTGGAGCGGGCGACCGAGCGAACTGAAGCCGTCGCCGCGCGAAGCGGTCGCGCGCGAGATCGCCGCGATCGCCGGTGGCGCGCGCGCGCTCGGCGAGCGCGCCGAGCGCGTCGCCACCGCCGGCGATCTGCGCAGCGCATGCCACCTTGCCGACTACGCGCTCGAAGCCGATCCGAACGACGCGGGTGTGCGTGAGATCGTCGCGTCGATCTACGAACGGCGCGCCGCGGGCGAGTCGAGCCTGATGGCGCGCAACCTGTTTCGCGCGGCGGCGGCGTACGCACGGGAAGGGCGACCGTTCGCTTGAAGCGCGGCGCCCGGCCCGCGCATCACGCCCTTTTCGGCGCGACATGGCCCTGTAGCCCGCACAATGGCGATCGGGAATACTCTGCCTTCCGGTGACAGGTACCAGACTGCAGCGCACCAGCGATTCGCCCTTCCTGTCCGTCGTCGTCCCGGCGTATGACGAGGCGATTCGTATTCCGGCGACGCTGCGGGCGATCTCGGCGCACTTCGCGGCCGCACCGTTTGCAATCGAGCTGATCGTCGTGGACGACGGCAGCAGCGACGCCACGAGCAGCGTCGTGCGCGAGGTAGCTTCCGCTCTCGCGCTTCCGCTGCGCCTGCTGCGCTACCCCGGCAACCGCGGCAAGGGCTTCGCGCTGAAGGTCGGCGTCGCGGCGAGCCGAGGCGAGCGCGTGCTGTTCTCCGACGCCGATCTCTCGACGCCGATCGTCGAGGCCGAACGGTTGCTCGCCGAGTTGGAGCGCGGCTTTGACCTCGCGATCGGCACGCGCAAGCACGCCGAGGCACGGGTCGAGGTCCACCAACCGTGGCTGCGCGAGATGCTGGGCAAGGGTTTTACGTTTCTCGTGCGCTTGCTGATCGCGCCGGTCAGCGACGCCACCTGCGGCTTCAAGGCGTATCGCGGTGACGTCGGGCGGAACCTGTTCGCGCACATGCGCATCTTCGATTGGAGCTTCGACGCGGAGCTGCTGCTCTTGTCGAGACGGCGTGGCCATCGACTCGTCGAGGTTCCGGTGCGTTGGCGTGATCAGACCGGGACGAAGGTGGACCTGCGCCGCGACGTGCTGCGCTCGCTGGTCGGCATCGCGCGCATTCGGGGCTACGACGCACTCGGTCGCTACGCTGAGCCGCTCCCGCTCGATGTGGTCGTCGAGAGCTGGGGCCCGCCAGCGTGCCTCGCGGAGCCGGCATCGACCCCGCGTGTCCAGGCGTGAGCGGCGATCCGTCGCTGCAGCGACGCTTCTACGAGTCGCGCCCGCACGGGCACCTGCAGCCCCGCGCCGAAGATTTCTACGCCGCCAAGCTGGTCGCCACACTCGCCGCCGGGATCGATCTCGGTGCGCAGGATCGTGTGCTCGAGGTCGGCGCGGGATTCGGGCGCTTTACCTTCGAGCTGCTGCGACACTGCGGATCGGTCGTGGCTCTCGATCTCTCGCCGCGCGCGCTGGCCACCCTCGACGAGGCGCGCGCGGCGCGCGGGATCGACGTGGCGTGCTGCGAGACGCGCTGTGGAGATCTAACGCAGACTGGTGACCACGCGAGCGACGAGCGCTTCCGTTGCATCGTCGGCTTCTTCATCCTGCACCATCTTCCCGACGTCCCCGCCGCGATTCGCGGTCTCGCCCGGCGACTCGCACCCGGCGGCACGCTGGCGTTCGTCGAGCCCAATCGCAGGAATCCGCTCTTCCTCGCTCAAGTCGCGTGCTGCGCGGACATGACATGGGCCGAGGAGCAGGGGATGTTCCGGCTGTCGGCGCACGGCGTAGTGAGCGCAGTGCGCGCGGCGGGCTTGGAGCCGCTGCCATTGCAGCGCTTCGGCTTCTTCCCACCGCAACTGCTGAACCGCAGCGAGACGATTCGTCGCCTCGAGTCGCGTCTCGAACGCGTCCGGCTGCTCGAGCCCGTGCTTCCGTTCCTACTGCTGCGCGCGCGCTCCACGGCGACGGGATGAGACGCCCCGACGGCACGTTAGATCTTGCTGCGCCGTGGCTGCTGGCACTGGCCGCCGCCGCGTACCTGCTCCCACTGCGCTCCTACGGGCTATCGGTCAACGACGACGGTTGGTGGTTCCAGGCGGTGCTGCGCATGCGCGCAGGCGAGATTCTCTACCGCGACATCTGGACTTTCTACGCACCCGGTATCGACCATGTCATCGCCTGGCTCTTCGCGCTGACCGGACCCTCGCTGCTCGCGGTGCGGACGCTGTTCGCGCTGCTGATCGTGGCGACCGTCGCGATGAGCTACCGGCTGGCGCGTCGCTTCGCGCCGCCTTCGCTCGCGTGGCTTCCCGCCGCCGCGTACGGCCTCGTGCCGGGTCCCTGGCACAAGTCCTTCTACGGCACGTGTACGGCGGCCTTCTTCCTGGTCTTCGTACGCGCGCTGGAACGCGCAACGGTGTCGAGATTTTCGGTAGCCGGCGCAATCGCGGGACTGGTGTTGATCACGCGACAGGACCTGGGCCTTGCGGTGATCGCGCTCACGGTCGGCGCAGCGGCCCTGCCGGCCGTCACCGCGACCCGTTTCGCCGGGGCGCGCGACCCGCGTCGAGCCGCGCAGCTAGTGACCGCGGCGCTCTTGGCGTTCGCGGTGCCGGTTGCCGCCGTCGCGGCGTTCTATGCGTCGCACAGCGCGCTCGGCGACCTGGTCGAAGCGACACTGGTACGCGCGTTCGGCCAGATGGGTGCGCACCCCGACGCGCTCTCGCAGCTGCTCGCACCAAAGACGTTCGGACTCGCGCCGGAAGGACGCGCAGTCGGCGCGCTGATGCTGCTGCCGCTCGTGCTCTATCCGGTGGCGGGCGTGCTGCTGCTGCGATGCATCCGCCGCGGCGGACTTTCGGCGGCGAACGTGCTGGTCGGCGGTCTGGTGGCGATCGCCTGCGCCACGCTCACGCAGGCGTACTACCCGATGATGCTCTTGCGCTTCCTGCAGAGCGCGCTGCCCTGTTATCTGCTCGCGACCTTCGTGCTCGCGCAATCCGCCGCCTGGCTTTCCGCGCGCGGCATCCGTCTTGCCGCGCCCGTGACGGCCGCAGTCGGCGCCGGCCTCGTCGCACTGCTCGCAGAGCAGGTCGTGTTCGGCCTTCCGGCCGTTCGCCAGCCGCTCTACACCGGATCGGCTCGCGTCCTCCGCTGCCGGAACCCCGTCGAAATACTGGGCGATACAGTCACCGAGGAGTACTGGCTCGCAGAAGAAATTCGCCTGGTTCGCGGCTTCTATCGCGAACACACGGTGGCGGACGAGCCGACGCTCGGCCTGCCGTCCCTCTCGCTCTACAATGTGCTGCTGGAGCGACCCAACCCGACGCGCTTTCTAGCCGACCATGGCCGCGGAGACTTCGTAATGACGGCGGCGCAGAAGCGTGTCGAGGCCGATCGTCTGCTCGCCAGTCCCGCCCGCTTCGTACTCGTCGACCAGGGCTGGTACGCACGCCCTGGGCCTCCCGATCCGCTGCTCGCCACGCTTCGCGACGAGTTTCATCCGGTGCGCGGCTACGGAACGCTGCTCATCCTCGAGCGCGGGAACGATCCGGCCTGGCGTACTTTTTCCGAGCGCCTGCGCGTGGCGCTCGCTAGGGGACCGTCGCCCGCCGACGTCGCGCCCTGGAAGCGCTTCGCCGATGATCATCCCGACGAGCCAATCGCCCATCGCATGCTCGGCGCCGCGCTAGAGTCCAGCGGCAACGGGGCCGGCGCGATCGATGTGTATCACCGCGCGGCGGACCTCGATCCTGCCGATGCAACAGCGCTCGAGCGGAGCGCAGCGTTGCTGGCGCAGGCAGGACGCGGCACCGACGCCCGCATCGATATCGATCGGGCGCGCCTCGTGCGCGACAGCCCTGCTCTCCGAAAAGTGGCACGCCAAATCCGTGGGGACGTCATTGCGCCCTGATCCTAGGTACAAATGGCAAACCGATCGCCTGCGGAGGATGGGATCCACCGCCATGTCCAAAGTCCGCGGAATAATGGCGAGCAGGCTCGCGCTGACTGCACTCACTGCCTGCGCACTCGCCTCCAGCGGTGCGCCGACGCGGCCGGACCCGTTACGGATCAAGACCGACACGCTGCGATCCGATCGACTTGACTGCTACGGCGGCGACACGGAGAGCGGCGCGGCGCGCTGTGGATTGGCTGCGCAGGGAACGCGCTTCGTGTCGACATTCTCGACGGAGCCCACCACACCGCCGCCGGTCACGTCGATCTCGACCTCGCGCTACCCGCAGGATCATCGGGTCGTCCGAGCGGGTCTGTCGGTGATTGCGCCGGAGCTGACGACGGTCGCCGAGATGTTGCGCGCAGCCGGCTGCACGACTGCCGCGTTCGTCGCGAAACCCGCACTCCACCTGCGCCGCGGCCTCGATCAGGGCTTAAAGGACTACGACTACCAGAGGAAGCACGGCGAGCCCGATCGCCCGCAGTTCATGGAGCGCGAAGCCGGCAAACTCACCGACGCCGCGCTTGCCTACCAGGGCACTGCGCAGCGACCGTGGTTCGTTTGGGTGCACTACCCGGATTCGCAGGGTCCCTACGAAGCGCCGGACGCGCCGCGACCGGCCGTGCTACTCGGCGCGGATCCCGGCGAGGTGTTCGGCGAGGACGATCTCGAGTGACACCGCAGCATGAGCGCCTGGCTTCGCGGCTCGTGCTCGGCATAGCCGGGCTGACCTTCATCGCGGTCGCGCTGCCCTACCTGCATCTCCCGTTCAACGGCGATCACGGCTTGTTCGCGTACGGGGCCTCCCAGATGCGCGCGGGTGCGGTCCTATACCGCGACGTGTGGGACCAAAACGGCCCCCTCCCCCACCTGATCGAGATGGTCGCCGAGGCGCTCTTCGGTCGGCGCATGATGGCGATCCGCGCCTTCGACCTGGTGTGGATGCTCGCGACGCTGGCCGTCCTACACCGCGCCACGCTGCGCGCCGCGGGTCCGCTCGCCGCGAGCCTCACACTGCTGCTCGTGATCGCGACCTACTTCACGCTCGGCCACCGCCCGACTGCCCAGCGCGACGGCTTCTCGGTGCTCCCCACCATCTGTATGCTGCTCGCGGCGACGCATCCTCCCGCTTCGCAGCGTGCGCGCGGCGCGGTCTGCAGCGCGATCGGCGTTTCCGCCAGCGTATTGTTCTGGCTGAAACCACCGCTCGTGCTCGCCGCCGCTGTGCCCGCTGCGATCGCTCTCGGACGGGATCCTAGACAGTGGTTCGCGCGCACCGTTCCGCTCGCGATCGGGGCGGCGCTCGGACTCGGGCTCCCCATCGCCTATTTCTGGCGGAACGACGCACTGGGGTCTCTCTACGAGTGTCTGATCGTGTTCAATGCCGAATACGCGACGGTGCGACACGGCATGCTCGAGTTGCTGCACCGCCTCGCGAGCGAAGCGGGCATGCGGCCCTTCCTAGTGGTCGGTTTCGCCGGCGCGCTCGTGGGGCTGCGCTCGCCGCGACTCCGCCCGCTCGCGACACTCACCTTGGCGTACCTCACAGTCGCGATCGTGCAGGGAAAGTTGACTGGCTATCACCGGGTTCCCACCCAGCTCATGCTGTGCGCGTTTACCGGTGTCGTCGTCGCGGCTGCGCTGCGCGCAACGCGCTGGACGTATCTCGCGCGCAGCGCGGCGCTGCTCGTGTTGGCTTCGGCGGCGTGGCCGGCGATGCGCGG
>JANLTC010000189.1:0-62699 GCA_031362725.1 Deltaproteobacteria bacterium
CCTCGACGAGTTGCCCGAGTTCGATCGCGGCACACTCGAATCGCTACGCCAGGTGCTCGAGGAGCGCCGCGTCGTCGTGGCGCGAGCGGGCGGAACCTTCGTCTTTCCCGCCGACTTCCAGCTCGTGGCGGCTGCAAATCCCTGCGCTTGTGGCTGGCGATCGAGCCGCTGGCGCGACTGCAGCTGCACCGACACGGCGGTCGCCCGCTACGCGGCGCGCGTCTCGGGCCCCCTGCTCGATCGCATCGATCTCCACCTGGCGGTACCGGCCGTCGCGTGGCGCGATCTCGTCGATGTGCGCGCGCCTGGTGCGTCGAGTGACACGGTACGGGGTCGAATCATCGATGTGCGGGAGTTGCAGCGCAAGCGACTCGACACCGCCGGCGTGCGCACGAACGCCGAGATCCCGGATGCGGCGCTCGATACACTCGTCGCCGCGACGGCCGAAGCGCGCGCGATGCTCGGTCGCGCGGTCGAGAAGCTGCGGCTCTCGGCGCGCGGGGCGCGGCGATTGCTGCGCGTCGCGCGGACGATCGCAGATCTCGCGGGCGAGCGACGCGTCGAGGTGTCGGCGATGGCGGAGGCGCTCGGGTATCGGCGCGACGAGCTGCGATGACGCGAAGGACCCCGGCATCGCCGCCATGAGGCCGCCGCAACTCATCGCCGCCCGGGCGCTGCCGCCGTATCCCGTCGCGCGTTCGCCGTTTTCCGCCGGAAGCCGCGCGCGCGGTGCGCCAGCACGGCGAGCGCGCCGAGCGCAGCCGGCGCGCCGTGTGGCTCCGGAACGCGGATCTCGGCGACGTGGATGCCCCACTGGTTCTCGGCGACGACGAACTCCTGGAAGGTCCAGAAGACGGCATCGTCGGTCGGATCGAGGACCGTCGCGCTGTAGTCGCCCCAGCGATTGCGCCCGTTGTCGAGGCGCTGGTAGTCGCTGGCGCCGGCGCGAAGCTCGATCGGTTCACCGAAGTGCGTCGCGCCTCCGGACGTCTCGCCGATCCACGCGTAGGCGCCGACGAAGGTCGCCTCGCTCGAGGCGCTCGCGCCGATCACCACGTCGCCGCGCGCGTTGACCGCGATCGACGGGTAGTAGAGATCGAGCGTGGCACTCGTGATCGGCTGATCCTGGCGCACCGCAAGCGTCGCCGCGTCGATCTCGAGCAGGCGCAGCGCCGGTCGGCCGTCGATGCGGACGCCGTGCACTGCCCAGATCGAGCCGCCCCGCAGCACCACGCTCGATGAAAAGCGCGTGTCGCCGGGCGAGGTCTCGAGATCGGGCTTCGGGCCTGGCTGCGCCGCGAGCGGCGGCGGCTCGTGGATCTCGACGCTCGCAGCGCCTGCCACCATGAGCGAGGGATCCTCGATCGATCCGGTAACGGCCGTGATCGGCACCAAGCCCACCACGGAGGGGGCGCCCGAGACGAACAGCGCCGAAACTGCGCTGCCGTCGAGATCCGCGACCGGATGCGGCGCGCCGCCAAGCGGCGCTGGCGCCATCTTCTCGAGGAGCGTCGCGTTCGCGATCGACGGCGTGGCGGCCAGCAGGTCGGCCTTTGGCAGCACCAGCACGTCCACACCGATCACGTATTCGTCACCCGCGAACGCATACAGCGGAGCCGCCACGTACACGCCGGTGGCGTTGTACCCGAGCATCGGGAAGTCCGCCCACGTCTGGTCGCTCGTGTCGCTCGGCACTGCAAATCCGGTCCAACCGCCGGTCGGATCCGCGCTCGCCGACACAGCGAAGAGGATCTCGTTCGGCGCCGCGAGGTGGTTCGCACAGGACGCGTACCAGCGCTTCGCACCGGCGTCGTATACGACGCGCGGATCAAAGGGTCCCCCGGGCGACGCGATGCCCGCCGCGATCCAGAATTCGGAGAGGGTCGAAGCGACGACGGAGGCGCCCGTCTCCTTCTCGTACACGCGGTATTGCCCATTCAGCAGGATCACGATGTGATCCGGACCGACGGCGCCCTGCGTGTCGGGCGGAAACGTCGCGGTGAGCCTCGCGCCAGTGAACGCGAGGCCGATCGAGTAGGGCGCGGCGAGTGCGCTCGCGGGTGCAAGGAGCACTGCGAGCGCGACGCCAAACCGCGCCGCGCGGCAGCGCTCGTGCGCGCGACGCACGGCAGGGGTGAGACGATGCATGCGGGCGGTCGCACTCCAGTCGATGGGAGCGGCAGCGTAGCCATCGCTCCGCCGACCGGGTCGCCGCGGACCTGGAATACGAGTCGCGGGTTGCATGCTCCGCGAACGCGGGAGCGCCGTTCACTGCGGCGAGAATCGCCGACCCGAGCCCGAGACGGCGCGATCGCTGTGTTCGACATCGAACACACGGCGTTGGGAATCCGTCGGAGCGCGGCCCGACCGGGACCAGCGGTTGCAGCGAGAGAACGCAACAACGCACCGATTTCGCGCACGATTCTGCTCGCAGGACGATTCGCTTCGAGGTTCGGCGCAGTCTGGCACGCATCGTGCTCAGCAGTCGCGCAGAGGGGGAATTCATGAGCGCCAGTGCCGTTGCCGAGATTGCAACCCGGGTGGAGTCCGATGTGCCCGAAGTGACGCTGTGGGAGCTGGTCTGGGCGGTCACCGAAGTGGCCGACGATGAACGCGAGGTCGTCGCGACCGTCGCGCACATGCTCACGTCGGGGTCTGTGCGCGTAGTCGGAAATCCGCGCGACCGCAGCATTCGCTTCGCCTAGCAAGCGTCGACTGCGCTGAGCGCTGCGCCATCGAGCGCGGCGCTCGGCGTGGCCCGCTCCCTTGCGATCCCAAACGCATCTCACGATCCGGCGCGAGGATTGCCATCGCACCCGGACACCGGGTGCGTTCGCGTTTGCGAATGGCAACGCAGCGGGCACCGGGCCGTCCGCCGAGCCGGGCCGGGCGGCGGGGATTCCTTTGTTATGGTCGGCCGCCGGTGACGCGGTCCGCCGCAGCCACGGACACAGACCCGGAAACGACAGCAGTGGCCAGCAAGCGGGAGATCGATGATGAAGGGAATCTTGCTCGCGGGCGGCACCGGCACGCGGCTCCATCCGATCACGCGCGGGGTCAGCAAGCAGCTGCTCCCCATCTATGACAAACCGATGGTGAACTACCCACTCTCGACGTTGATGCTCGCCGGCATCCGCGAGGTTCTGCTGATCTCTACGCCCGAGGATCTCCCCGGCTTCGAGCGGCTGCTCGGCGACGGCGCGCAGCTCGGCATGTCGATCCAGTACGCCGCACAGCCGCGACCCGAGGGCATCGCGCAGGCTTTCCTGATCGGTCGCGACTTCATCGCCGGCGAGGGCGTCGCACTGGCTCTCGGCGACAACGTCTTCCACGGTCATGGGCTCAGCGATCGCCTCGAGAGCGCCGCGCAGCAACGCGCCGGAGCGACGGTGTTCGGCTACTGGGTGAGCGACCCCGAGCGCTACGGCGTGGTCGAGTTCGACGCGCAGGGACGCGTGCTTACGATCGAGGAGAAGCCGAGCAAGCCGCGCTCGCACTACGCCGTCGTGGGGCTCTACTTCTACGACGGCCAGATCGTCGAGATCGCGCGTGCGCTCGCACCGTCCGCACGCGGCGAGCTGGAGATCACCGACGTGAACCTCGCATACCTGAAGCAGGGCCAGCTGCGCGTCGAAGTGCTCGGCCGCGGCATCGCGTGGCTCGACACCGGCACGCACGACTCGCTGCTACAGGCGTCCGAGTACATCCACATCGTGCAGGAGCGCCAGGGTCTGATGATCGCCAGCATCGAGGAAATCGCGTTCCGCCAGGGCTGGATCGATCGCGCCGCGCTGGCCAAACTGGGACGCGATCTGGCAAAGTCCGCTTACGGCACCTATCTGGTGCAGATCGCCGAGGAAGTGGCTCCGTGAAATTCGTCCCGACGACACTTCCGGGCGTTCTGGTGATCGAACCGGATGTCTACCGCGATCCGCGCGGTTTCTTCCTCGAGACCTACGCCACGGACAAGTACCGCACTGGCGGCATCGACGTCGCGTTCGTGCAGGACAACCACTCGCGTTCCGTGCGCAACACGCTGCGCGGCTTGCACGCCCAGGTGACACGCCCGCAGGCGAAGCTGCTGCGTGTCGTGGTCGGCGAGATCTTCGATGTCGCCGTCGACATCCGGCGCGGCTCGCCGACCTTCAGCCGATCCTTCGGCGTCCATCTCTCCGCTGAGAACTTCCGGCAGATCTACATCCCGTGCGGCTTCGCCCACGGCTTCTGCGTGACGAGCGACATCGCCGAGGTCGAGTACAAGTGCTCAGACCGGTACTTTCCGGAGGACGAGATCACGGTCCAATGGAATGATCCGGCGATCGGCGTGCGCTGGCCGGTCGCAGAGCCCCTGCTCTCGACGCGCGACCTCGCGGGCAAGCCGCTCGCGGAGCTGACCGGGCGACTTCCGCTCTACACCGGCGACTGATCCCGTCGCAGGCCGCCGCGCGCTACCAGTCTTCCTCTGCTTCCCAGTGTTCCGGCTGATCGGATTTGCCGCCGATGCGACACGGCGCGCCACAGTAGGTGCAGAAGATTTCGTCGCCCGGCTTCTCGTCGCCCGAAAGCGGGATGTGGGCCTGACAGATCGGGCAGTCGAGGTCGGGCGCACTCATGAGCGGCGGATCGGAGAATCTCGCGCGACGCTTGAGCCGCAGCGGATCTCGCTAGACTGGTCGTCCCTCGAGGAGACCACCATGATCGCGTTCGTGATTCCCGATACCCGCGCCCGCTTCCTAGTCGTCGCCGCAGCTGCATTCGCGCTTGCGGCGAGCGGCTGCGGTTACAACTCGATCCAGGGCGCCGACGAGCAGGTGAAGGCGGCATGGGCCGAAGTCGCCAATCAGTACCAGCGGCGCGCCGACCTGGTGCCGAACCTGGTCGCGACGGTGAAGGGTGCCGCCGACTTCGAGCGCGAAACACTCGAAGCCGTGGTGAACGCGCGCGCCAAGGCGACCAGCATCCAGGCGACGCCCGAGTTGGTGAACGATCCCGCCGCGTTCCAGAAATTCGAGGCGGCGCAGGGCGAGCTTTCGAGCGCATTGTCGCGGCTGCTCGTAACCGTCGAGAAGTACCCCGACCTCAAGGCGAATCAGAACTTCCGCGACTTGCAGGCGCAGCTCGAGGGAACCGAGAATCGCATCACGGTGGCGCGCAAGCGCTACATCGAAACGGTCGCGGAGTACAACAAGTTGGTGCGCTTCTTCCCGACCAATCTGACGGCGCGCTTCCTGCTCGGCGCGCAGCTGCGACCCACATTCGAGGCGCAGCCCGGCAGCGACAAGCCGCCCGAGGTGAAGTTCTGATCCGCAGCCTCGCGCTCGGCGCGGCGCTGGCCTTCACTTTCACGTGTCCGTCGCGTGCAGAGATTTCGGTGCCGGCGCTGCACGCGCACGTCACCGATCTCGCAGGCGTGCTCCCCGCGGAGCGCGTCCAGCGCCTCGAACAGGTGCTCACGCAATTCGAGACCGAGACGTCGCACCAGATCGCCGTACTCACGGTGCCGACCACGGATGGCGAGCCGATCGAGGCGTTTGCGCTGCGCGTCGCGGAATCGTGGAAGCTCGGTCGCAAGGGCGCCGACAACGGAATCCTGCTGATCGTCGCGACGCGCGATCGCAAGGCGCGCATCGAGGTCGGCTATGGGCTCGAAGGCGCAGTGCCCGACATTGTCGGCAAGCGCGTCATCTCGGACGTGATGGCCCCGCGCTTCCGGGCGGACGACATGCCGGGCGGCATCGACGCGGCCGCCGACGCACTGATGCGTGCCGCGCGCGGCGAGCAGATCGCGTTCGCCGAGCAACCGGGTCGCGACGCGGGCTCGCAGCAGACGGATCCGGTCGGATTCGTGCTGTTTGCGTCGATCATCGCCAGCATTCTCTGGGGACAGTTCCGCGGCGGCAAGAGTCGTCCCGTCAGCGCGGTGCTCGGAGGCGTGACAGCAGGTGGTTTCGTCCTGCTGGCACTGAAGGTCGCCGGCTGGGCGGCCCTCGCGTTCGCACTCGCCACCCTCTTCGGGTGGATCGGGCCTGCGATGTCGGGAGGCGCAAACCGGCGCGGCCGGATCGGTTCGGGTGGCGGATTCGGAAGCAGCGGCGGATTTGGCGGGGGTGGTTTCAGCGGCGGCGGCGGTGGTTTCAGTGGTGGCGGCGGCAGCTTCGGAGGCGGCGGCGCCTCCGGGAGTTGGTGAGCGTGCGACCCGGGAAGCTGCTCGATCCGGCTGCGCGGCTGCGCCTCGAAGGCGCCGTCGTCGAAGCCGAGCGCGATACGGCGGGGGAGATCGTCGTCGTCGTCACCCACGTGTGCGACGAGTACGGCAGCGCGGGCTGGCGCTTCGGCGTGTCGCTCGCGGCGCTGGTGTTCGCGGGGCTGCTCGCGTTCGCGCCGCCGCTCGCGGGCTGGATCTACCTGGCGGCGCAAGCCGCCGCGCTCGCGACCGCGCACGCCGTGGCGCGGATCGACGCACTGCGAAGGCGCCTTTTGCCCGAGGCGCTGGTGCAGCGTTGCGTCGCCGAACGCGCGCGTCACGCCTTCGCTGCGAATGGTCTGGTGCGCACGCAGCAGCGAACCGGCATCCTTCTCTTCGTCGCGCTGCTCGAACGCCGCGTCGTCGTGCTCGCCGACGAAGGCATCCACGGCAAGCTCGATCCGCACGAGAGCTGGCAACGCGTCGTCGATCTCGCCATCGACGGACTCCGCAGCGGCCGCGGCGCCGATGCCGAGAGCGGGCTCGAAGCTGCGATCCGCCTCTGCGGCGAGATCCTTGCTCGCCATGTCCCGGCGCAAGGTCGCAACCCCGACGAGCTGCCGAACCGGGTCGTGCTGGAGGACTGAGCGCAATCCTCAGCGCGGCAGCAGCGGTCCCGCGGGATTGGCCGGCAACCGATCGAAGCGACCAGCCGGGCGGATCGCGCGATAGGCCTCGACGACGGGCGCCAACTCGCGCGGCGACGCGCCGTGCAGGATCACCGCGTCGGCGCCGAGGTCGAACTGTCCGAGGATCCTTTGTGCGCACTGCGTGGGAGATCCCGTCGCCGCAGCGCGAAGCCACTCGTCTGGAATCAGTGTCGCGACGTGCTCGAGTTCGTCGGGCGTAGCCTTGTCGTCGAAGGCGCCCCGGAACGTCGCAACGAACGGATCGGCGCGGAACTTCGCGAGCGGCGCCGGATCCCAGCGATTGGTCTTCACCAGCAGGTCGCCATAACCCTGCAGGTACGTGGCGAGACGACCTACCGTCTTCTTGCGCCGCAGGGCGGGATCGAGATGATCACCGATCGTCGCAAAGCACGACCACACGCGCACCGCCGCTGGATCGCGCCCGGCCTCCTCTGCGGCGCGCTTCACCGCCGCAACACAGCGCGCGAGCGTCTCATCGCTGAAAAAAGTGTGCAACACCACGGCGTCGAAGATGCGACCGCCGAGCGCCAGCGAGTTCGGACCGAACGCGGTCCACAGCAGCGGAATCGCTTCGTCGAACTCGGGATCGAGCCGCAACACCGGGTAGCGACCGGCCGGGCCGTCGTGGCCAAGGATCGTCTCGCCGCGAAAGAGCCGGCGCACGATGCCGACGAAGTCCTCGACCTGCGCGGTCTTGATCGCGGGAATGCCAAAGGCGCGGAACAGGATCTCGATGCCCCGACCGAGGCCGAGCGCGAAACGACCTCCGGTGAGGCGGTGCATGGTCGTCGCGAACGACGCGGTGACGGCGGGGTGGCGCGTGCTGTGGTTGGTCGCCGCGGTCGCGATGCCGAGTCGCGTCGATACGGCGCCCACGGCGCCCGAGAGCGTGCACGCCTCCTTGATGTTCCAGCGCTCGGAGACGAACGCCGAGCCGAGGCCGAGCGCCTCCGCGTCGCGCACCTCCTCGAGCAGCACGCGCGGCGACGTCGGCGCGCCTGCGAGCGCGTAGAAACCGAGTTCGTTGCAGGTCTGCATGGCCGCGGAAGGTACACGCCCCCCTCGGGTCGGCGCGCCAGCCGGCCGGCTGGTAGCTTGCGCTCGCGACGTTCATTGCGCGGCAACCAACGTCCCCGACGCAAACGACGCAACCTACGCAATGAACGTCCCCGGAAGACGGAGATCGTCCCGATGGCAGCTGAGCTTCCCGACCGGCACCCGATCCAGACCGACGCCGTGCGCTCCGCGATGGAGGCGGTCTACAACTGGAACTACGAGCCCGAGATCGACGAGCTTCGCACGCTCTACGCGAACGCACTCGATCGCCAATGGATCGGCATGAAGCAGCTCGACTGGGAACAGCCGATCGATCGAGCGGCGTTCTCTGACACCTTTTCGATCGGTGGCATTCCGATCCACGAGACCGAGTTCTGGAAAGCGCTCCCGCTCGAGACGCGCTGGAAGGTCGCCAAGGGCAGCGCCTGTTTCCTGCTCTCGAACTTCCTGCACGGCGAACAGGGCGCGCTGATGGTCGCGGGACAGCTCGTCGCTGCGGTGCCGCACACCGACGGCAAGTTCTACGCCGCGACGCAGACGCTCGACGAAGCGCGCCACGTCGAGGTGTTCGCCGCCTACGTGCGCAAGCTCGGCGAAGTGCAGCCGATCGCGCCGGCGCTGAAGAAGCTGCTCGATGGCGTGCTCGCCACCGACGACTGGAAGAAGAAGGCGGTCGGCATGCAGGTCGTCACCGAAGGCCTCGCGCTCTACAGCTTCCGCGACATGCGCAACGCGACGCGCGAGCCGCTGCTGAAAGAGCTGCTCACCTACGTGTCACGCGACGAAGCTCGCCACACCGGCTACGGCATCAAGTACCTCTCTGCCGTGGTGCCGACGCTCGACGATCGCGAACGCGCCGAGCTCGAGGACTTCGCATTCGAGTGCGCGAGACTGCTGGTCGATTCGCGCGGCGGAACGACGATGCGCTCGAGCGTGTTGCAGCTCTGGAAGGACGCGGGCGTCGATCCGGGCGAGGCGTTCCAGGCGCTCGCCAAGGAGCGCACGACGATCGCCACCGCGCTCCAGCGCAGTGGCGGCCGGCGCGGCCCGATCCGCGGTTTCGTGATCCCCACGCTGAAGGCGCTCGACCTGATGAGCGAACGCTCCGTTGCGCACTACGACGAGATGTTTCGCGCCAACTTC
This sequence comes from Deltaproteobacteria bacterium, assembly GCA_031362725.1. Classification (GTDB taxonomy): domain Bacteria; phylum Myxococcota_A; class UBA9160; order UBA9160; family PR03; genus PR03. The sequence continues at coordinate 9,094 of JANLTC010000189.1, forward strand.
GGCGAGAGCTTCGGCAGCGTGCAGGATGACACGCACGGACTGCCGGCGGATCTCGAGGCATGGGTCGAAGAAGGCGCCTGAGAGCCGGTCGAGTCCCGCGTAGCGAGCCAACGGCGAGCGGCGAGATTCGTGAGGCTAGGCCTGAAACTGCTTCTTGTAGTCCACACTGAGCCAGCGCGCCGCAAGCATGCGCACGACGACGCTCCCGCCGGCGTCGCGCTCGCTCGCAGTCGCTTCGACGTAGCGATCGCCGAGCGCGGCGCCGAGATAGCGGCGCGCCATCACGCGGCCGTGGCGTTCGCGATCGGACGCTTCGATTGCGACGATCGGTCCTTCGACGCTCACGTACTGGTACGGCGGCGCTTCGCTCTGCGCGCACAGCGAGATGCGCTTGCCGACCTCCAGCAACTTGCCCTTGCGCGAATCGCGGTCGGTCAGCACCCACAGCTCGCCGCCAGGTTCGTAGGCGTACCAGATCGGCACCGTGAGCGGTCCACGACCGGGCTCCGAGATGCTGATCACACCGACGTGCAGCGCGGCGAGAAAGGCTTCGCGTTCGGATCGGGTCATGGCGAGCGACATCGCAACTCCTCGGTCGGACGTGGGGACCGACACTAGTCCTTATGAACCTCGCCGCTCGCCTTTGGCTCGCTACGCGGGAGTGGCCTTGTGATCTCGCCGCTCGCGTTTGGCTCGCTACGCGGGAGCGGCGTTGTGATCTCGCCGCTCGCCTCTGGCTCGCTACGCGGGAGCGCTGTCGCGTCGAGTTCTTCGCCGGGCCGGTACTCGCGTTCGAGATGCGCGCGAATCTCGGACTCGTCCAGGTACACCGGTTTCAGTTGATGCGTGACGAAGAGCGGCACCTGATCGGCGTAGTGGGGCGACTTCGGGCGACTCGTCGCGCTGCCGTACTGATGCAGACTCTGCGAGCGCACGCCGTCCTTGCCGAACGACACCAACAACATCAGCCCGTCGCCGGAATCCGCCGCGACGCGATGCTCTTCGAGCGGACCTTCGACCGCGTGCAGCACGTCCGGCGCGCCATCGACGCCGGGTTCGAGCGAGCCGCGGTGCATCCGGTTCAGCCAGCTCCACGGCGGATCGAGGCGGCCATGGCGGCGCATCAGCATCGTCGCGGCCTCCCGCAGACTGGCGCGCGGATCGGGGTCGGTGCGACCTTCGTGGCGCGCCTGGAGCAGCGGGTAGAGCGTCAGGATCGCGAGCGTCGTGGCGCGATTGTCGGAATCGGCGCGGCGATCCCACGAACGCAGCAACGCGGCGGCACTCGCTTCGAGAGACTTCGGGTCTACGCCCGCAGCGTCCACCGCCGCGCGTGCGCGTTCGAGAAAAGCGAACAGCTCCGAGCGCTCGGAGACCGTCACGTCGAACTTGATCGCGCGCAGCTCCTCATCGGTCAATGACGGATCGGCGCCGAGCTGTTCGAGCGCGCGCAGCGCGCGGTTGGTCATTTGCGTCTCGATGCCGGCGCTCGCCGGAAAGTCTTCGGGGTTCGGGTTGCCAGCGCCGATCGTCGTCTCGTACGGCGAGCTGTTGCAATTCTGCACGAATCCCGACGGCGGGTTCACCACCTTCGGCAGCGCGTCCCACGGCAGGGAATCGTTCCACAGCGTCGCGCTGGTGTCGCCGGGCACGATGCCGGCCCAGTCGTAGCCGGGTGCGCGCACCGGCAGCTTCGCGTTGTAGAAGTACCCGATGCGACCGCTGCGATCGGCATAGGCCGCGTTCAAGGACGGGATCGCCTGCATCCGCATCGCGCCCAGCCACTCGTCGAAGTTCGCGGCACGATTCATCCGGTACCACTGCTCCACCTGGCGAACCTCGCCCATGCCGGCGTAGCGGATCGCGAAGGTTCCGTGCGGCAAGCGCAGCACGGGACCCTGCACCGATCGCAGCACCGTACGATCGGCGGTGAACGGCAGGAAGCCGAACAGCTTCACGCGAATCGCGACGCGCTCGACCTCGAGTTCGCGCCACGCGCCGTCGAACCAGTACTGGTTCTTGTTCTTGGGATTGATCGTCAGTCGGTACACGTCGACGAGATCGGGGCGGTTCACCGTGAAGGCCCAGCCGAGATTGCGGTTGTGGCCGTGCAGGATCACCGGGGACCCCGGGAAGATGCCGCCGACCGCGTCCCAACCTTCGTCGCTGTGCACGTGCGCTTCGTACCACGCGACCGGCCCGCTCCACGGCTGATGCGAGTTCACCAGCAGATGCGCGCGCCCGTCCGCCGCACGCGACGGCGCCACCGCGAAGGTGTTGGAACCGATCGTCGGCGTCGCGAACGGGATCGACGCAACCTGCGCTGCGTCGTCGCTGGCTCCGCCGCTTCGGTAGAGATCGCGCAACGTTCGATCGAGCCCGAAGAAGAACGGCGAGCGCAGCACGAAGCCGGCGAGCACGTCCTGGCCGCGCACCGGAAGCAGGCCGTCAAAGGCCTCATCCGGGTGCAGCGCAGCGTAGTAGTTGACGCCCGCGGCATAGGCGTCGAGGATCGCGCGCATGGGGGGATCGAGATCGCGCGACCATCCGCGATCCACGTCCTTCCAGACACCGAGAAGTGCAAGAATGTAGTCGTTCGCCGCGGCGCTCGGGCCCCGCTCCGAAGCGAGCTTGCCGCGCACGCCGAACACCACGTCCTGGATCGTCGCGAAGTCGTCCTCGGCGTGCGCGTAGGCGAGACCGAAGGCCGCGTCGGCGTCGGTCTTGCCGAATACGTGCGGAACGCCGTAGTCGTCGCGCAGGATGCGAACGTCGAAGCGCGGCGCCACCGGCGCTGCGGCCCGGGGATGCGAGTGGCTCGCGCAGCCGAGCGCGAGCGAGACGAGCGCGAGAACGCCGAGGGCGCGACGCCTGGCACTCATCTGCGCTTCAATGCACGCTTCAGCGTGTCACAGACGGTCCGGAGGATCGCGATGCGCGCGAAACGCTTGTCGTTGGCCGCCACGAGACTCCACGGCGCCAGCTCCGAGCTGGTACGCGCCACCATCTCGTCGATCGCCGCGACGTAGGCGTCCCACTTGTCGCGGTTGCGGTAGTCGTCCTCGCCGATCTTGTACTTCTTGTAGGGCGTCTTCTCGCGCGCCCCAAAGCGGCGGAGCTGTTCGTCCGCGTCGATGTGCAGCCAGAACTTGCAGAACGCAACACCGTGCTCGGTGAGTTGATCCTCGAAGTCGTTGATCTCGGCGAACGCGCGCCGCCACGCGCTTTCCGGTGCGAAGCCCTCGACGCGCTCGACCAGTACACGGCCGTACCAGCTGCGATCGAAGAGTACGATCTGTCCATCGCGCGGAAGTTGCCGCCAGAATCGCCACAGGTAGTGGTGCGCGCGCTCTTCCTCGGTTGGGGCAGCGATCGCAGCGGTGCGGTAGTCCCGCGCATCGAGCGCGTGCGTGATCCGGCGAATCGCGCCGCCCTTCCCGGCCGCATCCCAACCTTCGAACATCAACACGGTCGCGACGCCCTTCTTGCGCGCGCGCGTCGCCAGCTCGCGAAGGCGCGCTTGCAACTCGAGTAGCGAAGCCTTGTACGCGTCGTACTGGATCGAAGCTTCGAGATCGACCGAGCCGAGCACCGTCGTGTGCGGGTCGAGGTCGGGGATCGCGATCGCATGCGCGGTCGGAACGCTTTCGCGCGCGGCGAGCCGCGCCTTCAGCGCGGCCAGGATGCCTTCGGCGACCATCAGATTGCGGTACTGCGGATCCGTGCCTTCGACGATCTGCCAGGGCGCGGCGGCGCTGCTGGTCTTGCGGATCAGCCGCTCGGCATGCGGCAACAACTCGTCGTAGTTCTGGTAGAGGCGGCGATCGGCTTCGTCGATGCGCAGCGCCGCCGCGTCGTTCTTGCCGGCCTGTTTGACCCGCCGCTTCAGTTCCTTCTTGGGCAGGTGGAGCCAGAACTTCAGCAACAGCGCGCCATCGTCGACCAGCGCGTGCTCGAAGCGCTCGATGTGGTCGAGACCGCGGGCGAAGTCGGCGTCGTCGACCGCGCCTCCGAGATGGTCGACCAACAACGCCGTCGACCAATCGCCCAGGAAGAGCGCGAGGTGCCCTTTGCGCGGCAGCGCATTCCAGTAGCGCCAGAAGCGCGGGCGCGTGCGCTCCTCCTCGCTGCGCGCGCCGAATGCGACGGTCTGAACGAAGCGCGTGTCCATCCACCCGTGCAGCTCGTTCAGGACTTCGGCGACGCCCGCGCGATCATCGCCGGTGAGCACCACCACGACCGGAAAATCGGCGCTTCGCAGATCGTATTGGGCGTTGATCAGGTCGACGCGGAGCCCGGGCGCGCGCGCCTCGTAGTCGGTCTTCGCAACCGAATTGCCGAGTTCGGCCGTCTCGAACACGAGTCCCCTCCGCGGTCGTGCGAGGCTAGCAGAGCCGCGCAGCGCTCATTCGCAGCAGGCGGCGCGACCTTGGGCCAGCAGCAGTCCGACGAGTCCGGCCACGAACACCGCGAGGTAGAGCTGACCCGAGAGCGCAGCGACCACGGCGACCATGCGCGCGAATGGTGTCACACCGACGATGTCGCCATAGCCGATGGTCGCAACGGTGACATGGGAGCAGTACAGCAGCTCGATGTACGAACCGCGCACTTCGTGGACGCGCTGCGTGCCGCCCGGCACCAACGATCCCGGACGGAAGAGCTCGAGCGCCGTGAAGACGGCGACCCCCATCATGCCGAGCAGCACGTCGACGCAGACGCCGCCGGCGATCGCATCGCCAGTCACCTGCTGCACGCGCAGGATCCCGCGCAACAACGAGATCACCACGTAGGCGAGGTACGCAGCGAAGACCGCATGCGACGCGATCGGAAGCGAAGCTGCGCCGTCGATCTCCGCGGCGATCTCGAGGCCGAGCGATGCGGGACCGATCGCGCCCGGGACGATCACGTGACGCCCAGCGTTCCCGGCCACACGCAGGCTCGCGGCGATCACGGCCACGCGGAGCAACGCATTCAGCAGTCACCACCAGCCACCCTCGCTGAGCAGCGGCGACACGATGGGGAAGGCGCCGGGCGCCGCGAGCAGCGCGACGAACGAGAGCGCTACCGGACGCTGACGCACGACCTACCGGGCTCGCGCGGGCGTGGCCCGCGCGCGATCGCGCGCGACGCCGAGGTCGCTGGCGAGTTCCGCGAGCAAGCGGGCTAGCGCCCGGTTCCACGCGGCGACGATTGCTGGCGGAGAGCCGTCGGCCGCGGGCTCGCCAGTCGCGTAGCGCCTTTCGAAGACGATCCGCGCCGCCAGCGCGGGCGCGTCGAGCAGGCGCGCGGTGAACGCGATCGTCGCCATCGGCGCAGTCGCGTCCCGGAGATCCTCGTAGAGCGAATCGAGCTCGACCTCGAGCAACCAATCGGAGGGTGCCTCGGAACCACGGACGACCGTCGCGAAGAGCGTTCCGTCGCGCAGCCAATCGACGAACAGCTCGCGCAACAGCGCGCCGGGCGGCGCGGCGAACTCGTTGTAGAAGTCGCTCGCATACGTCTCGTCACCGGTGCGGTGAACGAAGCCGCGGTTCTGGAATGGCGACGCGACACGCACCAAGCCGACGCGCAACACGCCCGCGTGCGGACCAGACACCGGATCGGGTCGACCGGGCGCCAACACGAAGCGCTGTTTCTCGGGCGGCTGCCGCTCGAGCACGGGCGTACAGCCGACCCCGACCGCCGCGGCGCCGAACAGCAGTGCCAGGAGCGCGCGCGAGAGCGCGGCGTTCATCGCGCCGGCGCCTCGACGGCCTTGGGTGGCGCGCCGAAGAGCAGCAGCGAGGGATACGCACGCGCCGTCTCCGACGCCTCGCGCAGGTTCTCGGACGCGACGCGCAGATTGTCGAGCGTGGTGGCGAGCGCATCGTCGTTGGCGTCGACGAGGCGCTGCACGCGCGCCAGTGTCGCGTTCAACTGATCCAGCGCCGAGCGCGCATCGCGACTCGTGCCCTGCAGATCCGCCGCGACGATTGCCTTGCGCGCCTCGCGGCTGGTGCTCTGCAGCTCGGCGAGAAGTTCGCCGACCGACTTGCGCGCGCCCTCCACGTCGGCCTCGCCGAGCGCCACGTTGAGACTCCCCAGCACCTTGTCGAAGTTGGTGAGCAGCTCCTCGACGTTGAGCTTGTCGATGCGCGACATCAAGCGCTCGGCCGCCGAAGAAAGTTGGGAGATCGTACTGGGCGCCGACGGCACGTAGACGTAGTCCGGCGTCCAGGTGATCGGGAGCGGGGGATTCTTGGCCGCATCGACGTAGTCCGCCTGGATGAACGAGGTGCCGGTGATCCCGAGCGGCGTCACGCGCAGGCGCAGTCCCTTCTCCACCTGCATGCGTACGCTTTCCTCCTGATCCACGCGCGACGACAGACCGTCGAGTCGGGATTCGATCTCCATGCGGACCAGCACGCTGTTGCGTTGTTTGACGGCGTCGGGGGTGTCGTCGAGCACGTAGCCATCGCCGACGAAGCCGATCGAGGACACCGTGCCGAGTTTCACGCCGCGCAGCTTCACGGGCGAGCCGACTTCGAGTCCCTGAACGGACTCGTCGAAGACGGTCTCGATGGTCAACGGCCGCCTCGCAAGCGCGCCGCCACCGATCAGCAGCGCGCCGACCACCGCGAGCGCGATGCCGCCGAAGACGAATGCGCCGACGCGGGCGTATCGCGCTTCGTCGCTCATGCCGAAGCTCCTACGACCGGATCCGCCTCGCGGCGGAAGAAGCGGCGAACCCACGCGTCCTTCGCGTGATCGCGCAACTGTTGCGGCGACCCCGTCGCAACGATGCCATGGATGCGCGGGTCGAGCATGATCACGCGATCCGCGATCGCGTAGATACTGGGCAGTTCGTGGGTCACGACCACGAACGTGACGCCGAGCGTGCGCGCGAGGCGCAGGATCGTCTGGTCGAGCTCGGCCGACGTGATCGGGTCGAGGCCCGCCGAGGGTTCGTCGAGGAACAGGATCGCGGGATCGAGCGCCATCGCGCGCGCGATCGCCGCGCGCTTCTTCATGCCGCCGCTGATCTCGGCGGGGTAGAAACGTTCGAATCCCTCGAGTTGCACCAGCCGGAGCTTGCTGGCGGCGATCGCGTCCATCGCGTCGGCCGGGAGGTCGGCGAACTCTTCCAGTGCGAGTCGCACATTCTCGAGCAGCGTCATCGAACCGAAGAGCGCGCCGCTCTGGTACATCACGCCGATCTTGCGCAGCAGCCGGCGGCGTGCGTCGCCCGTCGCGTGGGTGATGTCGTCGCCATCGATGAAGATCTGGCCCGCTACGGGGGTGTAGAGGCCGATCATGTGTTTCAGCAACGTGCTCTTGCCGCAGCCCGATCCGCCGAGGATCACGAACACCTCCCCGCGCTTCACCTCGCAGCGCAGGCGGTCGAAGATCAGCCGATCGCCGTACTTCGCGGTCAGATCCTCGACTCGGATGATCGTTTCCCCGCGTTCCACCATCCCTGTGACCTCGCCGCTCGCCGTTGGCTCGCTACGCGGGAGCGGCCCGCTAGCCGTTCGCCGTTGGCTCGCTACGCGGGAGCGGCCCGCTAGATCCCGAGCACGTAGAAGATGACGGCGAAGATCCCGTCGGTCACCGCGATCAAGATGATTCCGCTCACGACGGCGCTGGTCGCGGAGGCACCCACCGCCTGCGCGCCGTTCCCCGTCTGCAATCCACGCAGGCAGCCGACGGCGGCCACGATCACGCCGAACACCAGCGCCTTGGCGTAGCCACCGACGACATCCGACACTTTCACGGACTCGACGATGCGGCTCGCGAAGGTTACCGCGGGAAAGCCGAGCTGTACGAACACGACGAGTCCACCCAGCAGCGCGAAGGCGCTCGTCAGCGCGGTCAGCGCCGGCACCACGGCGAGGGCCGCGAGCACGCGCGGCACGACCAGGAAGCGCACCGGCTCGAGTCCCATCGTCGAGAGCGCATCGATCTCCTCGTTGACCTTCATCGTGCCGATCTCGGCTGCGAACGCAGAACCCGATCGCGCCGTGAGCAGGATCGCGGCCATCAGCGGACCGAGTTCACGCAGCATCGAGATGCCGAGCAGATCGGCGACGAAGATCTGCGCACCGAAGCGCTGCATCGGGATCGCGCCCTGGAACGCGAGGATCAGGCCAAGCAGGAAGCCGACCAGCGCGACGATCGGCACCGCGCCGATGCCGGCGCGATCGGCGACGGTCACCGCGTCGCGAAAACGCAGCTCGCCGGGATGGCGCACGGCGCGCAACGTGAACACGCAGAGCTCGCCGACGAACGCGACCAGCACGCGCAGATCCGCCGCGATGCCCAGTGTCGCGCGACCGAGTCCGGTGAGAAACGAGGCGGGCGCCGCGGGCTTCGCAGCCGCCGCGGATTCGGACGGACGCAGCATCGCAACGATCTCGGCGAACTCGTCGCGCAGGCCTTCGATCGAGAACGCACCGCCGGCCGCCCGCTGCTCACGCTCGATCGCGACGAGCAGCGCGGCTCCCGCAGTGTCGCAATACGCGAGTCCCGTCGCATCGACGACGAGCGCGCCCCGACCGCCCGCGCGCGCGGCCGCCGTCGCCTCGCGCCACAGCGCACCGGTCGAATCGACATCGAGATGGCCCGAGAGGACCAGGCGAAGTGCGCCCGCGGCGTCGCGCTCGGTTCGAAGCTGCGCGCTCGGAGCGGACCCGGTCGTCGCGGCGGTGTTGCTTCGCACGGAGCGCGAGTATCGGCGATCACATGGAGCCGCGCCCGCGCGCACTGCGAGGACCGCGAACTTCGCTCAGTCCTTCTGGCAGTCGAGACAGTGTCCGTAGAGTTCGTGGCGATGGCGAAGCAGCCGGAAGCCGTACTCGCCGGCGATGCGGTCCTGGGCAGATTCGATCATCGCACATTCGAACTCGACGATCCGGCCGCAGCGCACGCAGACCAGATGGTCATGGTGCTCGTGCGGGATCTCGAAGCGCGTGACGCCGCCCTCGAACGCACGCTCGACCGCAAGACCCGCTTCGCAGAGGATCTTCATCGTGCGATACACGGTGGTGAAACCGATCTGCGGATTGCGCGCGCGCACCCGCTGATAGAGTTCCTCGCTCGAGATGTGACCGGTGGCCTCGAGGAAGACTTCCAGGATCGCGTCGCGCTGCTTGGTCCGCTTGAGATTGCGATCGTCGAGGTAGCGGGAGAGCGTTTCGCGCTCGACCTCATGCGACATGGCCCCATCTTAGCCCGCCGCGGCGCGCGGCCTAGCCCTGCGATTCATGCGCGCGTGAGAATGTCCTCGGCACGCTCGGCCAGCTCGTCGTCCGGACCTTCCGCGAGAACACGCAGCTGCGAGCGCAACCCAGCCGTCAGCGCGACGCCCCCTGCGCCGAGCGCCTCCCCGAGGGCCAAGAGCGCCGCGACGCGCAACTCGCGATCGCGCGCGTCGAGAAAGGCCCCGATCAACGGCGCCGTCCCGGGCGCTCCGACCTCGGCGAGATACGCGCGACACGCATCGTCGAGCGCGAGCGTTCCGACCGCATCGCGCACCGCGCCCGCGAGCTTGTTCACCGCTCCGGCGCTCGCGCCCCCTTTCGCGAAGAGCTGCTGATCGAGCTTCTTCAGATACGACTGCGCTGCCTTTGCGGCCAACGCCTCGGCCGCCGCCCCGCGCGGACGACGCTCGCTCGTGTGGCTGCGGGCCTTCCCGCGCCGCTTGTCCAACTCGCTCCACGAAAGTCGCGGTCGATCCGAACGATCGCGCTCGTCGTCGTCCCGCCCGCTCATCTCGATGCACCCGGACCTGCGTTCGGCTCGTCGCCGTCCGGCGGCGAGCGGAGATCTCGAGGACCGGGATCAGGGAGACGGGCCCGCAGCTCCCGAAGATTCGATTCGGCCGCTCGATTGTCGCAGTCCAGAGCGACGGCGCGTTCGTACGCGAGCAGTGCGTCATCGCGGCGCCCCGCGACTTCGTATGCGATGCCGAGATGGTTCTGGATCGCCGAGATCTCCGGCGCGAGCGCAGTGGCGCGTTCCAGCTCGGTGATGGCCCGTTGCGACTCGCCCCGATCGAGCGCTGCCGTGCCTGCGCGATAGGAGCGCCGCGCCTCGAGGTCCGCGCAGCCGACCACCGCGGCGCACAGCGCGAGCAGCACCATCCAAGCGGGAACGCGGGCCATGGCGTCGATTCTCCCCGCCACGCTGCGCGCTGGCAAGCGAGGTCGCGTGACGGAATCGGGTCGCTGCGGTTTCATGCGCCAGGAGGAACCACTCGTGATCCCGATCATCCGCACGCTCTGTTTCGCAGCACTGGCCACGCTGGCCTCGGCACCTCCCGCCCTCGCGGACGACGCGGCGCAACCATCGATCACCGTTACGGGCACCGGCCAGGTCTCCGCGGCGCCGGACATGGCACAGGTCTCGGCGGGCGTCGTCAGCGAATCGGCGCGCGCGACCGACGCGGTGAAGGCGACCAGCGCCGCGATGCAGAAGGTGCTCGCCGCGCTCGACGCCGCTGGCATCGAGAAGAAGTACGTGCAGACCAACCGCTTCGACGTGAGTCCCGTCTACGCAGACGGTTCCGCGCGCGGCGGCAGGCCGACGGTCGTCGGCTATCGCGCGACCAACCAGGTGCAGGTCGAGGTGCACGGCGTCGACAAGGTCGGCGCGGTACTCGACGCGCTGGTCGGCGCCGGCGCGAACGAACTCGGCGGGATCTCGTTTGGCATTGCCGAGACGGCGCCGCTGCTCGACGACGCGCGCCGCAAGGCGATTGCAGACGCCCGTCGCAAGGCCGAGATCTACGCGCGCGAAGCGGGTGTCGCACTCGGTCGCGTCATCACGATCGACGAGAGCGGCGGTGGCGGTCCCGTGCCCGTCGCGTATGGGCGGATGATGGCGGAGTCAATCGCCGCGCCGGTCGCACCGGGGCAGCTCGATTTGTCGGCATCGGTCACGCTCCGCTTCGCGATCGCACCGTGACGCGGGTTAGACTGCGCGCCAACCGCTTTCGCTACGCCTCTCACTTCCCGCGTAGCGAGGCAAAGCCGAGCGGCGAGATTCATAAGGACGTTCCCGCGTAGCGAGGCAGAGCCGAGCGGCGAGAATCCATGAGACCGGAGGGAAGATGCAGAGCGCACGACGCAGCGAAAGCGCATGGCCGCGTGGCGCGATCGGAATCGCGCTAGTCGCGGCACTCGCTGGCTGTGCGACCGACGAGGGGCATCTGACGTTGGCTTCGACACGGCCGGTGTCGATCGACGCGCGCGACCTCCGCAATCTCGACTTCGAGCAGCTCCCGGTGAGGCGCGACATCGAAGGCAGCCACACGGCCGTGACCAGCGTGCTCTTCATCCCGACCTTCACCGGACCGCACCTCGAAGCCGCCGTCGACGACGCGCTCGCCCGCGGCCACGGCGACCTGCTGACGCGCGCGCATGTGAGCACCACCAAGTGGTGGTTCCTGGTCGGCGTCGAGACGCTGACCGTGCGCGGCAACGTCGTCGACCTGCCGGGGGCACCGTGAAGCGCACCTCGATTCGCCTGGCGCTCGTTGCGCTGCTCTTGACCTCGTCCGGCTGCGTGACGCACAGCCACTTCGAAGCGCTGTCGACCGAACGCGTTCCGTTCCTCGGCTATCAGCTCGAAGGCGCGCGACGCGTGCCCGACGTCACGTCCGAGGTCTACACCCAGACGATCTTCTGGATCCCGACGAACACCGAGTCGCCGACGCTGCAGGACGCGATCGACGGCGCCCTGCTGCGCGGCGGCGGTAACGTCCTGGTCGACGTCGACGTCGAACACTGGTGGGTGTTCGTTCCGTTCGTGTACGGTCAGGAAGGCTGGCGCGTGCGGGGCGACGTGGTGCGCGCCGAAGACCCCGAGTAGCTCAGAGCGCCTTCGCCCGTCCGACGAAGAGGCGATTCAGTACGGCGCCGATCGGGTCCTTGCCGGTGCGACCGGCGATGCGCCTGCGTGCTTCGACGTACGCAGGCAGATAGCGCACCCGGCGCGGCAGGTAGGGCCAGATGCGGCGCAGTTGTCGCAGCTTTGCTTCGAAGCGCTGCCGGCCCGCCTCGCCATCGCGCTCGAGACCGAATCCCCCAGCGATCCTCTCGGGCAGCAGCCACGCGGTGATCTCCGCGTAGCGACGCATCACGGCGCCGGTGCCGGGAACCAGTGGCTGAAACAGGAACGTCGCCATGCGCGCAGCCGGATCGGCGACGCTGAGCATGTCGCTGCCGAGCATCTGCTGCACGTACCGATCGAAGTCTTCCCACGCGGGCGGCAGCACGCTGTCGGGAATCCCGAACAGGTACGCGAAGCGTTTGGTCTCTTCGTAGTACGCGCGCTTCTCTTCGATGGCGAGCGGTCGGACGACGCTTTCGAAGCACACGAGCGACGTGTCCCAGAGCGTCGCGTGAACCCACAGCAAGGCGTCGACCTGGTTGGCGCGATAGGCCGAGCCCGCGGCGAAGCGGCCGACCGCCGCGCCGAGCCGACCCTCGATGCGGGTGTGGATCGCGTGCACCGCGCGCGCGGAGCGGAAGGCGGTATCGAGATCGCCATACACCATCCGGAAGACCTGGAAGAACGTGCGCTGAAAGCGGCCGAACGGATCGTCGCGCGTGCTCGAATGCTGTTCGATCCCGAAAGCAACCCACGGATGCGCGAGTTGCAACAGCGCCGCGCGTCCGCCGCCGAGAAACGAGATCGACTCCTTGTTGACCTCCCAGACCTTCGAGCCCGGCCCGAACAACCCCGCTCGCGGATCGCGCACCAGCGCCCGCACCCGGGCAAGGCGTTCCTCCAGCTCTTCCCTGCCGACGATCTGGACCATGGCGCGCCCGAGTCTCCGCGATCGAGCGGCGGATCGCGAGAGCATTCGCGCCTCGGCCCCGATCCGACGTCGGTTTCCCTGCGTATCGTCGTTGGTTGCAACGACCCGGGCCCGGAGGATCCCATGATGGCGGCCGGCGTATCGACATCAAGGGCCACGGACCACGCGACGGGTGGCTGGGGTAGAGTGCTTCGGTCCCATGAGCCGGTGCGCCATTTGACGGTTGATGCTCCCCACGATGTCGATCTGATGGCCGCGATCGCCCGCGGCGAGGTCGGCGCGTTCGAGCAGTTCTACGGGCGTTACGCATCGGTCGTCCTGGCATGCTGCCTCCGGATCTTGCGCGACCGCACCGAGGCGGAAGACGTGCTCGAGGAAGTATTCTGGGAAATCTGGTCGCGGCGCGACCGTTACGACGCCACGCGCGCGACGCCGTTCTCTTATCTGCTGACGCTCGCGCGCAGCCGCGCGCTCGACCGGTTGCGCTTCCGCAAGCGTCGCGCGGTGGTCTGGCTCGAAACGCAAGACGGCGATCACTCCGCGCTCGCGACATCGAGCGGTGACGGCGCCGATCCGTTCGAGGACGCAGCGGCGATCGAGCAGCGCGTGGTGCTCGAGCGCGCACTCGGCGAGCTGCCGGCCCGCCATCGCCGCGCCGTCGAGATGAACTTCTACGAGGGACTCTCTCACCGCGAGATCTCCGAGCAGCTCGGCGATCCCCTGGGCACGGTGAAGACGCGCATCCGCCAGGGGCTGCTGACACTGCGCAAGGTGCTTCGCTCGATCGACGCGCCGGGCCGGGGCCCGTCATGACCGGCACCGATCGCGAGGACCTGTTCTTCCTGTATCTGGCGGGCGCACTCGATGAGACCGAGCGCGACGAAGTCGATGCGTGGATCGCTTCGGGGGCGCCCGATGTCGCCGAGCAAGTCGAGAAAGCGGAGTTGGAGGTGTCGCGGCTCGCCGCCTTGCAGCCGCCGGTCGACCCCAGCACGGTCGTGCGCGAGCGACTCCTTGCGCGCATCGCGCAGGTTTCCGCGGCGCCGGCGCCGGTCGCGATCCAGCGGCATCGCGCTCCGCTCCGCTCGTTCGTGGCTCCCGCGCTCGCCGCCGGGGTCGCAGCGATGCTGACCGCCGGCGTCATCAGCACACGCGCGCAGCGCGCGAATCAGGCGGCGGAAGCGACGCAGCTTGCGGAGCTCTCCGACGCGCAGGACGAGATTGCCGAACTCGAGGCGCGTCATCGATCGCTCGAATCGGACCTGGTGCTCGCCGGCAAAGCGATCCTGGTGCTGCGTTCGGAACAGATGCAATCGCTCGCGCTGGTCGGCACGAACGACATGCCCAAGGCGCAGGGTCGTGTTTTCTGGGACTGGAAGAACTGGTACTGCTACCTGCACGCGGAGGGCTTCGCGTCGGACCCCGATCGCATCTACGCGATGTGGCTGTTCACCGAGGATGGCGACGTCATCAGCGTCGGCACCTTCCATTCCGACACACACGGCGAAGCCACCTTCCTTGCGCCGGTGCCCCACGACGTCGGTCACGTCGTGCGAGCCGGTGTATCCCTCGAGCCCGATGAAGATCTCGGTCCGAAGCCGCGCGGCGAAGTGGTGATGCTCGGCTCGGCCTGATGAACCTCGCCGCTCGGCTGTGCCTCGCTACGCGGGAAACGCGATGGGCGAAGGGGGTGGTTAGAGGAGGGAGACGCGCGCGACTACCGGGAGGTGGTCCGAGGCGCGGCGCGCGGCGGGGCTCTGGTGCGCGCGAACTTCGAGGACCTTCGCGCCGCGCGCATAGATGCGGTCGAGCGCCAGGACCGGGCGCGCGGCGGGAAAACTCGCAGGCCAGTCGATCTCCGAATGCGTGGGCAGTTCTGCTTCGAGAGCCTTGGTCGCCTTGTCGTTGGCGCGCCACATGTTCATGTCACCGAGCAGGATCACCGGGCCCTGCAGATTCGGATGATCCAGCAGATGGCGCACCTGCCGGTGGCGCGTGCGATCGACGATCGCCAGGTGCGTCGCGACCAGCGAGAGCGGTCCTCCATCGGTGCTGAGCTGCGCGGCAACCGCCGTGCGGCGTTCGATGCGCGAGAAGTTGAGATTGAGCAGCGAGGCGCCCGTGATCGGCCAACGCGAGAGGATCGCGTTGCCGAGTTCGCCGAGGCGATGGATGCGGGTGGTCACGAACGCGACGTGCAGTCGCAGCTGGTCCGCGAGACGCACCAGCGGGTCCTCGCCGGCGAACGGGCGGACGACTTCCTGGAGTGCCAGCACGTCGGCGCCCAACTCGGAGATCACGAACGACGCGCGCTCGGCGTCGGGACCGCGGTTGCTGCTCCCGACGCCCGTCCAGCGATGGACGTTGTAGGTCGCGACGACCAGCTCCTTGCCGGTCGGCGAGGGCGCGGATGGATAGAGCGGCGCGCGCACCAGCCCTAGAAAGGGCGTCACGGCGGCGAGTGCCTCCCGACGCTCGGCGTGCGGGTCCTCGCCGCGGATGCCGCGCACGCGCACGATCGGTCCCCGACTCATTCCCGTCCTCTTCGTCTTCATCGCCAAGTTCTGAACCTCACCGGGCTTGGTGACCTCGCCGCTCGCCGGCGGCTCGCTACGCGGGAAAAGCCTTGTGACCTCGCCGCTCGCCTGCGGCTCGCTACGCGGGAAAAGGGAGTCTCCTGCCTTGATGGAGGGGGTGCATGGGTAGGGCTGGGCACCGACGGCGGGTGGCAGGGTAACCGAGGCCGACGGGGCGGCCCCGCGCGGGGAGGTCCCCGCGGCGCAGCGAGGCGATCCACCGCAAGGACCGCGCGCGGCGAGCCGATACGCGCTGCGAACCATGGCGCGCCGACGTACGAAGAGCCCTCTCGACCCGCTCACCGCGGTCCCGTCCGTGCGCGCCGCCGCTGCGGCGCTGGTCGATGCCGTGGCCCGGGAGATTTCCGAACGCGCGCTCGCGGAGCGGGACTACACCCAGGCGATCGCAACGCTCGGTCGCCTGCGCGGTCGACCGCTGCTGCTACCCGCGATCGCGTCAGGCGCGGGTCGCGGCGCGCGCGTACGCCTGGCCGACGGCACCTGGAAACTCGATTGGATCGGCGGCATCGGCGTCTACGCGTTCGGCCACGCCGATCGCGACCTCGTGGAAACCGCAGCCATCGCCGCGGCCAGCGACGCGGTCTTCCAGGGCCACCTGATGCCGGGTCCCGAATACACGCGGGTATCACGCGCGCTGCTCCGCCACGCCGGGAAGCGGCTGCGCCACGTGTGGCTTTCGATCTCGGGCGCGATGGCGAACGAGAACGCGCTGAAGATCCTGCTGCAGAAGCGACACCCGGCCGATCGCCTCGTCGCGTTCGAGGGCAACTTCGCCGGCCGCACCACGACGCTTGCCGAGCTGACCGACAAGGCCGCGTATCGCGAAGGACTTCCGCTGCGCGGAAATGTGTTGCTCGTTCCGTTCCATGATGCCGCCCATCCCGATCCGATCGGTCGCAGCCTCGCCGCACTCGACGCGCACCTGCATCGCCATCCCGGTCAGATCGCCGCGATGAGCTTCGAGCTGGTACAGGGCGAGGGCGGCATCCGCACCGCTCCGCGCGAGTTCTTCGTCGCGCTGATGCAGCGCTGTCGTGCCGCCGGCGTCGCGGTGTGGATCGACGAGGTGCAGACATTCGCCCGCACCGGCGAGCTGTTCGCGTTTCGCACACTCGCGCTCGAGGGATGGGTGGACGTCGTGACGGTCGGCAAGGTGCTCCAGGGAAGCGCGGTGCTCTTCACGAAAGCGATGAATCCGCGGCCGGGACTCGTCGCGGGCACCTTTGCCGGCGCGACCGTCGGCATGGCGGTCGGCGCGCGCATCATCGAGCGCCTCGAGCAGGAGGGATACCTCGGCGCCGAGGGCCGCATCGCAGTGCTCGGTCGCCGCGTGGAGCGGCGCTTCGAGGCGCTGGCCAAGCGCTGTGCAGGGGCCGTCGCCGGCTATGAGGGGATCGGCGCGATGCATGCGTTCATCGCATTCGGTGGCAAGGCGGACGTGACCAACGCCGTCGTGCGTGCGGCCTGGGAGGAAGGTCTCTTCGTCTTCACGGCCGGTGCCACCCCGATGCGCATCCGGCTGCTGTTGCCCGTCAACACCACCGACGAAGAACTCGAAACCGGCTTCGCGATGCTCGAGAAGGCGCTGCGCCGCGTCGGCGACGCGAGGGAGATTCCGTGCTGATCCTGCGACCCGTGGCGGAGCGCGACCTCGACGACCTGGTCGCGCTGGCCGCGCTGCTCGACTCGATGAATCTGCCGAGCGATCGCGCCTTCCTGTCGCAGCGCATCCACGACTCGCAGCGCAGCTTCGCGGGCGACACGAGCCGGCGCAGCGAGGCCGTCTACGTCTTCGTGTTGGAAGATCTGGCGCGGCGCCGCTGCGTGGGGACTTCGACGATCCTCGCGAAGCACGGCACGCCGAAGAGTCCTCACTTCTGGCTGGAGCTATCGACCGAAGAGCGGCAGAGCACCGAACTGCAGCGCCGCTTCGCGCACGACAAGCTGCGGCTGCGCTCGTCGATCGACGGTCCGACCGAGATTGGTGGATTGATCCTCGACCCGCGCTACCGACGCCACGCCGAGAAGTGCGGCAAGGCGCTCTCGATCGTGCGCTTTGCGTACATCGCGTCGCACCTCGAATGCTTCGAGCGCGAAGTGATTGCCGAGATGCTGTCGCCCTTCGAGGCGAACGGCACGAACCGGCTCTGGGACGCCTTCGGCGCGCGCTTCACCGGTCTTTCGTTCCGCGAAGCCGATCGTCTCTCGACGCGGACGAAGACCTTCATCGCGGATCTGTTCCCACGCGACCCGGTCTACGCTTCCCTGTTTCCGGCCGCCGTCCAGGAGGTGATCGGAAAGACCAACGAGACGGCCATCGCCGCGGTGCGAATCCTCGAGAAGATCGGCTTCCGCTACCTGCACCAGGTCGATCCGTTCGATGGCGGCCCCTACTTCGGCGCTGCGCGCGATGCGATCACGTCGGTGCGCGAGCGCCGCGATCTGGTGTTGCCGTCGCTCGCCGACGACGAACCGGTGGAAATGCACGACCCGCTGGCACTGCTGTCCGCGGAGGGCAGTTTCGGCTTTCGCGCGGTGGTCGTGCCGATCGACGACGACGGCTTCCCGTGCGTCGCAAAAGAGTGCCGCGAAGCACTCGGCGTTTCGGCCGGGGACCGCGTCGCGGTGACCCCGCTGCCCTGAAGGACGCCCGTGGCCGAACCGCTCGTCTCCCGCTCCCCCGCCGATAGAAGCGACGAGATCGGTCGCTTCGCGGTGGCGGATCGCGGCGCGATCGACGATGCGGTAACGCGTGCTCGCAGCGCCTTCCCCGGCTGGCGCGACCGCGGCTTCGAAGCGCGCGCCGCCGTGCTGGTTCGCTTTGCGACGCTGACGCGCGCGCGCGGCGAGGACATCGCACGGCTGATCGCGCGCGAAGTCGGCAAGGCGCTCTGGGACGCGCGCGGCGAAGCGCAACTGCTCGCCGCGAAGGTCGAGGCGACGCTCGCCGACGGCATGCGCGCCATCGCGCCGATCGAAGCCGGCGCCGGAGCCCGCGCAACGTTCCATCCGCGCGGCGTGCTCGGTGTGCTCGGCCCCTTCAACTTTCCGGCGCATCTTCCCAACGGTCACATCGTCCCGGCGCTCGCAACGGGCAACACGGTGGTGTGGAAGCCGAGTGAGCTGGCGCCGGCCGTCGGCGCGCTGCTGATCGCGATCTGGCGCGAAGCGGGTCTTCCCGACGGCGCTCTCGAGATCGTGCAGGGCAGCGCCGACGTGGGCCGCGGTCTCGCACTGCACCCGGGCATCGACGGCGTGCTCTTCACCGGTTCGTGGGCGACGGGGCGCGCGCTCGCCGAAGCGACGCTCGATCAGCCCGGCAAGCTGCTCGCGCTCGAGATGGGCGGCAAGAACGCGATGCTGGTCTGCGCGGACGCGGACCTCGACCTCGCCGTCGCCGAGGCCGCGCTCTCGGTCTGCGCGACGACCGGCCAGCGCTGTTCGAGCCTGTCGCGGATCTTCGTCGAAGCGCCGCTGCTCGATCGATTCGCCGACCGGCTCGCGCGGGTCCTCCGCGGCGTCCGCATCGGTGCGCCGCTCGATCCCGCCGTCTTCATGGGTCCGCTGATCTCGCTACCGGCGCACGCGCGACTCACCCGGTTCCGCGCGCTCTCGGTGCAAGCCGGCGGCGAGCGCGTGGTCCCCGGCAAATGCGAGCTGCCGCCGCCCTTCGTCGCGCCCGGCCTCGCGCGCTTCCCGGACACGAGTCAGCAGCACGTCTATCACCGCGAGGAAATCTTCGCGCCCGAGGCCGGCCTCTATCCGGTCGTCGATCTCGACCACGCGATCGCAGCTGCGAACGATTCCGACTACGCGCTCGCCGCATCCGTGATGACACGCGAGCGAAGCCGCTACGAGTACGCGATCGGGCGCGTGTCGGCCGGCATCCTCAACTGGAATCGCGGCACGATCGGTGCGAGCGGCAAACTTCCCTTCGGCGGCGGCAAGCGGAGCGGCAACGATCGCCCGGCCGGGATTCTCTCGACGCTGTACTGCACCGTGCCGCAGTCCCACCTCGAACACGCGGGCGGCTTCGATCCGGCGTCGCTGCCGCCCGGGATGCCGCTTCCGTGAGCGCCTGGCATCGCACCGTGCTGATGGGCGATCCGTCGCATTTCAGCGTGAAGGGCGGCGCCAATCCCCACACGCGCACCTGGCTCGGCACCCGCCGCAGCGTCGATCGCGATCGCGCGGTCGAACAATGGCGCCGCCTTCGCGACGCACTGCGCGATCATGGTGTGCGCGTCGTCGTCATTCCGGCCGACCCCGGCCAGCCCGGTCTCGTCTATCCCGCCAACGCCGGCTTCCTGTTCCCGCTCGATGTCGAGAAGCCGCGCTTCGAGAAACTCTTCCATCTCTCGAACCTGATCGCGACCCGCGCGGGCGAACGAACGCACTACGACCGCGTGGTCCGCGCCACGGGCTTTCGCACCGCGGCGACCCCCGAACACTTGCGCTTCGAAGGCGAGGCGGATTTCTTCCCGGCCGGCGCCGTGCACCTGCTCACGCACGGCCGACTCGAAGAGCAGCGTTTCGTGCCGCGGCTCGGCATTCCGCCCTGGAAGCGTGTCTACGGCTTCCGAACCGACGCGCGCATCGAGCCGTTCCTCGCCGCGCTGATCGCACCGCGTTCGGTGTTGCGCGTCGAACTCGTGCTCGAGGCGCACTACCACGGCGACACCGCGCTCTGCGCATTCGGCGCGCAGCGTGAACACCTGCTCGCATGGCGACCCGCGGTCGCGGTCGAAAGCTGGGAGCGGCTCCGCGAATCCTTCGGTGAGCGCCTGGTCGAGATCGCTGACGAGGACGCCGCACGCTACGCGGCCAACGCCTTCGCCTACACGCCGAGCGGCCAGATCGGCGCGGCACGCGAATCCTTCCTGTTCCTGCCCGGTGGCGTCTCCGATCGCCTGCAAGGGCAACTGCGCGAACGCGGCACGACGCCGGTGACGATCGACGTCTCCGAGTTCCTGAAGAAGGGCGGCGGCTCGGTGAAGTGCATGATCGGCGACCTCGGGCCGGTCGAGGGGGCGTAGGTCGGGTAGCCGTCCTCAGGACGTCCGGGGCGCTCCCAGGAGCTCCCATCGCCGGCAACTCGCCTGCAGCCGCCGCAATGCCTCGATTTTTTTCGGAATCCTCCAAAGATTCCCTGCCACCAACTCGGTGAAATCGCGACTTCATAGCCAACGGATGTCTCTCGTTTCCGGCACTTAGCCGGTTCCCGAGAGAAGGGCATTTTGGTTTGGCCCTCCCAAGCTGGACTATGAGGAGATCGAGATGAGAAAGTTCTTCACGCTGGCGTTCTGTGGCATTGGGCTGCTCGCGCTGGGTTCTGTCGCACAGGCCGCGCCCGTCGTTGGCGAGGTGCATTTCGTAGGTTCGTGGGCTCCGCTCGGCGGCGCTACGGCCGGTACCGCAACGGGTATCGACTTCGTCAACTTCCAGATCGTCTTGGATGGCACGGGTGACTACGCGGGCCTGACCGGAACCGCCGTCACTTTCCAGGACTTCATGTTCGTTCCCTTCGTTTCCACTCCGCTTTGGAGCTTCTCGAGTGGCGGGCGTGACTTCGCGTTCGTTCTGACGGCCGCCTCGATCACGTATCAGGACTCCACCCAGCTCGGCCTGCGCGGCTCGGGCGTCCTGCAGATCACGGGTTCGGACGACACCACCGCAGATTGGGACTTCACCGGAAACCAGGGCTCGCAGTTGTTCTCCTTCTCGATGGACAACAACGTGGCAGTGCCCGAACCGACGACGGTCGGCCTGCTCGGCCTCGGGCTGCTCGGCCTCACCGCAGCCGGTGGCAAGACGAGCCGCCGCAACGCGTGATGCCAGTAGATCGCTGCGGTTTCGCATGAAGCGAGACCGTCCGGGGACCCGGGCGGTCTCGCTTTCGTTCGCGAGCGAGCTAACTCTCTAGCAACTGCTCATCATCGGAGACATCACATGAAGTTTCGCGTCGCTGGGGTCTGGATTGCGCTTCTCTTGGCGCCGGTTGCCTACGCACAGGACGCTTTCGTCGTGCCGAGCTCGAATGAGGCGGTCGAAGGCGATTCGAACAACACAGTCCCGTTCACCATCGCTGGCGGAAACGCTCGTTATCAACAGGTGTATCTCGACGCCGACATTCCGGCGGGTCCGCTCACGATCTACGGCATCGCATTCCGTCCCGACGGCGGGGTGCTATCGGGCTTCGATTTCGTGCTGCCCGATGTCGACATCTACCTCGGAATCACCGCAGAGACCACGAACCTGAACACGCAGTTTGGGTCCAACGTCGGCGCCGTCTACACACTCGTGGCTTCCGGTCCGCTCCCGATCGCGAGCGCGGCAAGCGGGCCCAGTGGCGGCCCTCTCGACTTCGACATCGAGATCTGGTTCGACCAGCCTTTTGTGTACGACAGCGGCAATCTTCTGTTGGACGTGTTCGTAGGGCCGTCCGGGTTGGGAGGCTTCCCGCCCTTCGATGCGGCGAACATGGGCACGGACCCGGTCGGCCGCGTGTTCTCGGCGGGCCTACTCGGTGGCAGTGTGACCGCGACATCGGGGACCGCCGATACACAGGGTCTCGTGACGAAGTTCCAGCTCGTGCCGGAGCCGGGCTGCTCCGGGGTAGCGGCGTTTGCGGCGCTCGGGGCGCTCTTGCGGTCGCGCCGGAACGGATCGCGCGAGGCTACGCACTGAAGACGGGCGCGGCCGTTCGCGCTCAGCGCTCCAGCCCGGACAACCGCGAGATCCCTTGCAGGTACTTCGAGTACTTGCCGACGCGGAACGGGAGCCGTCCCGCGATCTGGTTGGCGGCGCGGTCGTTCTCGACCGCGTACTTGAGTTCGAGCACCGTGACGCCGGGCTCCGCGAAAGTCGACACGGCGCCGAGCGCGCGGCCGCCCACGCATTCGAAGCACAGATCGGAGTCGATCGTCATTCGGAATCGCTTGTCGGCCGAGAGCAGATAGCGGCGCTCGTAGCAGTTGAAAATTGCGGGCTTGGCCCCTGCCACGAACTCAGCGACGCCCGGATCGTCGATGCGGGCGAGGGCGGCGCGACGGACCGGTTCGAAGTCGAAGCCCGGGCCGTACTCGAACGGATCGAGCGCGAATGCCGACTTCGTTCCGACCATGCCGCGCTTGCGCTTCACCTCGAGCACCGGTGTCGCCACCATGCCGTGGGCTTCGCCGTACCAGCGGATGCGGAATTTCTGGCGCACCGCCGCGCCGTCGCGATGCGTACGGAAGCTGCGCAGATCGACCTGATCCAGGTAGACGTTGTTGACGCGACGCGGCGGGAAGGCGACTCGGAAACAAGCAGGGTGGAGCCGCACGATCAGCTCGACCCGGGCGAGCGGGAGTCCACCGCCCTCGAACTTCCGCTCGTAGCGCCAGCTCGATTCAGCGCTGTGCGGCGACGGGTGCGGACTGGCCATACAGGATCTTTCGGATGTTCTGCTCGTCGCTGGCGGGCAGCTCGACGCCGTCGACAGCGACCTGGGAGCCCACCTGGATCAGATTGTCGGCCGCCATCTTCTCCAACAGGAGTCCGGTGACGCGTACGCGCGCCGGGCCGTACTCGGGCTTCTTCTGGAAGGCGGCAATGCCCCACCTGCAACCGCGAAGTGTCAGATCGCTCACCGTCAGCGTCGATCGATCCTTGCTCGCGACGCCGACATTGGCCCCAATCACCGTCACGCGATTCGCGATGACGTCGCTCGCCTCACCCGCGCTGATGCCTTTGTCGCCGGCGCGTTCGACGAGGATGTTGTCGAGTTTTACGATGCTCCCCGAAACGTCGATGGCGTCGTTGGTCAGGTCGTAGAACTGGCTGTTCGTCACTTCGGCGTCGCAGAAGTCGCAGTCGAATGCGTCGGACATCGTGTCGCGGAAGACGCTGCCATCGACGCGCACGCGACTGCGCACCACGTTGATCGCATCCTCGGCGGGGTTGCCGACGAACTCCGAGGCAATCACGGTCACGGGCGATTCGTAGAACGTCACTGCGCCAGTGAGCGACCAACCGCTTTCGTTGACGGGCCGTAAACCGCGGAAGATCGCGTGCTCGACGACAGACTCCCGGCCGGCCTGCAAGACGATCACGCCCTGCCCCGTGCCATCGCTGGAGAACACTTCGATGGGACGCTCCGCAGTCGCGTGCCAGGCGAGTGGCGACCGGGAAATGAGCTTCGCACCGCGCTGCAGGTCGAGTCGGATGCCGGGACCGGCCCGCAGCTCGAGGCCGGGCGGTGCGATCAGGTCCTCGGTGAGCACCCACGACCCGGCTGCGATCGTCGCGACTCCGGCCGCGGCGTCGACGTCGATGAACGGGAAGCGCTCGAGATTCGCCGGTCGGTGGGCCGCATCGATCGCTTGGCCTTCCGATGCAAACGGCGAGTAGGGCGATAGCGATGCCGTCTTGGCTCGCTGGCTGCCGAAGAGGCGCCATCGGATTTTCATGTCATCGGTGTCCGTCACATCAGCGGACAACGCGACGTGCGCCTTCTCGAAGTGGACGAACTCGCCGAAGTGACGCGCTTCGATTCGCAGCGGCGCCGGTAGCGCGACAAAACGCACCGGAGCGGAGCCCTTGGCCGTAAACTCGACGCCGAGCACCTCCACCGGGAAGATCTGCAAGTTGCCGAGTTCGAGATCGAGCTGCCCGTCTGCCAGTCTCGCGACGTTCGCGCGGACGCCGGCCGCCGGTTCGAGCAGCGAAAGAAGATACACCTGATTGCGACGCAACCGAGCCACGGGCACCTGGATCTGCGGGAACTCGCGCTGCACGATCCGCAGCGCCTGGCCGAGATCGGGTTCGAGATCGCCGAGCAGGCGCTCGAGATAGGCCGGGTCCGCGACGCGCTCGACCTCCGCCATGTAGAGCGCGAAGAATTCGCGGTCCGCGAACACCTTCGCCCGGAACGGCCGCGCCTCGACGACGCTCCGGCCGTTCAGATCGCGACCGACCTCTTCCGCGCCACTCGGAGACCCGAGCAGCGTGGCCTCCGCGTCGAAGCCGATCGGCTCGAGTCGAAGCGTGACCGGGTTGAAGTAGAAGCGCAGGTTGTGCCAGCGCGTACCGTGCTCCGCGCCGAGTAGGTCGCTCACGGCGAAATACTTGGCGAGCAGGTCCGCGTCGAACACTTCGTTCGTGCGGAGCTGGCCGCGCCGGAAGCTCTCGAGCAGTTGCACCGCGTGCAGATAGGACTTGCGCGCATCGGGGTCGGCGAGCGTCTGGCCGGTCTTGAAGCCATCGATCGCGCTCGCCTCGTAGGAACCGTATCCGCTGGGCGTGATGCGACCCTCGAGGGGAATCATCTGCCCGTGCAGCTCGCGCCACATCAGCTCCTCGTCGAAGCGCAGCAGCGGCCCGTCCCGACGCCGCTTCTGTTCGACGAGCTGTTTCTCGAAGTGCTCCTCGAGAGCGTAGATGCCGAGATCTTTTCCGTTCAGGCTGACGTCGACGAACTCGTAGCGGAGCCCGAGGACGCCCTCGCGCAGCAGCGCGCGATGGAAGATCCACTCGTCCAGAAAGCTGCGCGTGCCGGGATGCTGGAGCGAGAAGCGCTGCAACCCGCGCAGCGTGTGCTCGCCCTTCACGTCCACCCGGAGCGACCACTTCTCGCCTTGCAGGTGCTGGACCGTGTCGCCCTTCAGCCGGAGCTTCACCTTCACGTTCTCGCTGTCGCTGCGAAGCGTCGCGGGGACGTAGTCGTCGTCATCGGCGAATAGCGCCTGCTCTGCGAGCGCGCGCTCGCGCTGGAAGGAGAGCTTCTGGAAGTCGTCGAACGCGACGTCGATCTCGATGCGGGGAGGCGTCGTCAACTGGGCGCGCGCCCAGATAAGCGGCGTAGCGAGACCGCGTTCGAGCAGAGGTCGCACCGCGATGCCGAAGAAGCCGGTCGCATGGGTGGCCGCGCCGATCGCGAACGCCAGCCCAGACCACCCCGCGAGTAACGCGAGAACGGCCGTCTCGCGCCGTTTCCAGCGCAGCCGCTCGCGAACGCCCCGCGCGGGGGGCCGGACGATGCGCATCTAGAGGATGCCTTCCTGATCGACGAAGCTCAGCGAGATCGCTCCGCTCACGGCCTGGAGTGCCTGCTTGGCGCGATCGAGCTGCTCGAAATTTGCGAAGCTCACGCGGTACGAAACCTCGAGGCCATCCTCCAGCTCGTCGAAGCGCTTCAGATCGAGACCGGCGCAGTTCGCGCGCAGCGTCTCGGTGATACCGGTGAGCGTCGCGCGGTTCTGACCGCGCTGGCGCACCGTGAGATAGAGATTCGCGCCCTCGGCGGCGACACCGCTGCGTGCGCGCAGCCACAGCATCGCCACGATCACCGCAAAGGCGCTCATCGTCACCAGCCACTGGTTGGCTCCGAGCCCGAGGCCAATGGCGAGCGCGAGGAACAGGTAGACGAGTTCCTCGGGTTCCTTGATTGCGGTGCGAAAGCGCACGATCGAGAGCGCGCCGACGAGTCCGAGCGAGAGTGCCAGCGACGACTTCACGATCGTGATGACCATCATCGTGGTCATTCCGAGCGCGACGAAGTTCCGTGCGAAGCTCTCGCGATTGGAAAGTGACTGCCCGTAGCGCTGATAGAAGAGACCGAGCAACCAGCAGAGCAACGCCGTAGTGAGTAGAGCCGGAAGGAACTGGTAGATGGGCACCGTGGGGGTGCTCTCGAGCAAGAAGCGTTGCAGGTCGGTGATGCTTTGAATCTGGGACGGATCGTTCATGGCTGCGCTTTCCCCTGCGAGGGTGCACGAACGGGTCTCCGCTGGCGTCGTGGATGCCCCGAGAAACCAGAACGCCTCGAGCGAGTCCTGACACTCCGAGTGCAGGCTCGCCAAGGTGATTCCCGTGCAGCGTTCTCGGCAACTCCGCGCGCCGACTTGCCTGTTTTCGACCCGATCGCGGCGGGCAGGGCCCGGGTGTTTCGGGTACCACACGTCGATGCCAGGATGGCCCAACGCGAGCTTCATCCAATGCCTCAGCGCCCCAGCTCCGCCAACACCGGTGCGAACTCGATGTTGGGCAGGTTCTGGAGCGCCGTTCCAGGCGATCCGTGGGTGCCTTCACCCAGATCGTGACACGGGGAGCGGCGCAGTCGCAATACGCTCCGCCGCTTGCCACTCCCCCGCGCTCGATCCGCACGACCGCTCGAGGCGACTGGCCTGCTACTCCGGGCCCGGCTCGCCACATGGGCCAGCCAAGACTTGGCCCTGCTGATACCGACACCGCTTCGTTTCGCGGCCGTCTTCGGCGAAGTAGCGCCAGACGCCGTCGGGGCGCCCGTCGGCGCGTTGCCCTTCGCTCTTCTTGGCGCCGCTCTCGTACCAGGTCGTCACGGGGCCCCGTTGCTCACCGTGCCGCATGCCCCATTCGATTCGCGTGCGCCCGTTCGGCCAATACTCGGTCCACTTTCCGTCCATCTCGCCAGCGCGATCGTGGTTCCCTTCGCTCTGCAGGACGCCGTTGGAATCGAAGCGCCGAAACCGACCGACCAACTCGCCGTCTTCGTAGTTGGCTTCGATCTGAACCTTGCCGCTCGCGCTCCACTGCGTCCACAGGCCTTGTGTCCTGCCGTGCCGAACGGTGCCGGAATAGCGCAGGCTTCCGTTGGCATAGCGTCCCTCAATCGGACCTTCGGAAACGCCGCCCGGCGTTTCGCAGCCCGCCCCACCGGCATTGTCCCAGCGATGGGTTCCGGGCGGGCACTCGAGAGTCGGCTCTGCGGCACCGGCGCAACCGATCGCGGCGAGCGTTCCGATGATGGCGAGCAGCAGAATGCGCACCCCTCGCTTAGCGGATACGCATCGACTCGGATTGAGCGCGCGCGAGTCAGGCGGTCCGCTCGAGAACGACGACAGGGATCGCGCGATCGACGGGCCATTGGTCGTCGTCGTAGTCGCGATTCACCGCGACGAGTCGCGGCCACGGCATTGCCTTCGCTTCCGTGCTTGCGGTGTGCGCCCGCAGCGCGCGCTGGTCGCGCCCGATCTCGAGCGTGCAACGCGAATCTGCGACGAGGTCGAAGTACCCAGGCAGGATGCTTCGAGGTGGCGCCCTTCGAGACGACGCCCGCGACGCGATCGCCCTCGGTGAGATACCGCGGGAGGCCGTTCGCTCGGGCCCCGCCTTGCGCCGCATGGTCGTGACGAAAGCTACCGCTGCGGTGTTCGCGTCCATGGCGGAGCTTCGCGCTCGCGCAGCGCGCGACCCGGGAGTGCCGCGTCGAGATTCACGATCGCGGTCGGACCCGTGCGAACGACTAGTTGCCCCCCGTCGGAGTCGGGCAGCTTCCGGTGAGCGTATCGATCCACGCAGCAACGGCTTGCGTGCCTTCCTCGTGCTTCACGCTCTTGGCGAGTTCCGGCATCTTGATCTGCGGCCCTGTCGCCGCCATGCGGAAGATCATCACCGAAAGATCCGGCTCGCCGGGAACGATGTCGTAGTCGTAGCCGCCCGCGCCGGGGCCGGCCGAACCGGGCCGCTTGCAGACTCCGGTCGCGCTGCCGACCGGACGACTCGCTTCGAGGTACAGGCCCGTGAAGCGCGCGCGACCCGCCGGGTTGTGACAGTGTGCGCAGTTGGTCTCTAGGTAGGCGCGCGCACGCGTGTCGACGGTTCCGTCGTTCGGATCGGTCCACAGCGGGAGGCGCGGTGCGGTGCTCGGGTCGATCGGTGCGCCCGTGAGGATGCCGATGTCGGTCCAATGCGTGAGCTGGTTCTCGACGAGACCGCCCCCGTAGTCGAAGTCGCGATTCAGCAAGCGCGCCTTCGGGCCGATCGGTTCATCTCCGTTCGCGCCATTGTGGCAACGACTGCACTGCGCGGTGTTGGGAATCTGATAGCGGGTCGTCTTCGGCGTGCCGTCGCTCGCGATCCACTCGACGTCCTTGGCGCCTCCGCCGAGCGCCAGTAGCGCCTCGGTCTTGTCCGCGTTCCAGATATAGGCGCGACCCTTCCAGCCACCCGCGCGGCGGATCAGGAGGCGCGTCTCGACGACATCGGTGCCCTTCACCTGCGGGTCGCGCAGGTCATGCGAGAACGTGAAGGTCTTCGAGATGATGGTGCCGATCGGGAATTGGAAGACGCCGTTCGCGTCATAGGTCGCCTGCTCGCCCGGCGGGACATAGACGATGCGATCCTTCTGGGCGTAGTCCGAGAAGAGCGGCGTCGTGAGGTCGAAGGGCGTACCGCCCGCGTTCGCCCCGGTGCGCGGCTCGGTGGGATCCTGGTAGAGGCGATAGTCGGCGAGCGACAGGCAGTCGAAATCGGCGGCGCCAAAGTTCACACCCACCGATGCCGGCGTACCCGGTTGGCAGGCCGCCGCGACCTCCTCAGGTGTATGCGGATCGGGAACGATCGGCGGAACCGACATCTCGGCGAGTTGCGTCGCGTCGCGCCGCGGGTGCGAGCACAGATGCAGGTCACCGGTGTAGTGCGTGCCGCCGATGGCCTGCGGCGTGCCGAAGAGCGAGGGGCCGTTGTCGCCGTAGTTTTCGGTGGCGCAGATCTCGACCGCGTCCGGCAGTGTCCCGTCGGCCTCTACCAACGTGGGATCCATGTCTCTTCGGATGTTGTCGACGACGATGTCGGGAAGGTTCTCGGGGTAGAACGCGGCGTGGATGATGATGCCCAGATCGCCGACCGGTTCGTAGCCGCCGTCCGCCAACTCGTTGTCGTGAATGTCGATCCGCTCCGGATACGGGTTGTAGTTCGGATCGCTGAACGGAACCTGCGTGAGTATGAAGGAGACCACCACGATGTTGACCGTCTGGTGGGTCCGGATGACGTTGCGGAAGACCTCGACGGTGTCCGTGGCGAGGATGATCATGCCGGTGCCGGGCGGCACGAGCGCGACGGTTCCCCCGTTCGCGAAGTTCTCATGGTTGTTGTTGACGATGTAGTTGGAGAACACGCGCGTGCCACGACAGTCCGGTTGATCCTTGGCCGGATCGGTGTGGGCGCGGCAGCCGTAGTACTGCAGACCCGGATTGTCGAAGACCAGCAGGCCGCCGGTGTTGCGGGTGGCGTAGTTGAGATAGACGTCGGCGTTCTTCGAGTTCTCGATCTCGATGCCAGCGACGTTCTCGAACGCCCGGCTTCGACGCACGATGATGCCATCGGACTGGCCGACGTAGATTCCCGCGTCCGACGCGCCGCGGACCTGAGAGTTGTCGATCAGCACGTTCTTGCACTGCACCGGATAGATCCCGTAGGCGCCGTGAAGATTTGCGGGGTCGGTGTTCCACTCGACGTGTAGGCCTTGGAAGACCACGCCGTCGGCGCCCTCGACGCGCACGCCATCGCCCTTCGGGTTCAGCACGCGCATGCCCTGGATCACGAAGCCGTCCTCGGTGCCGAGGATCCCCTGGGCGCCGGTCTGCTGGCCGGTGAAATCGAGCGTGGTCGCGAGCGGTCCGCGGCCGCGCAGCACGATGTGCGAGGTCGCCACGATCAGCTCGTCGGTGAAGCTCCAAGTGCCGGCCGGGAACTCGATGATCGTCCCGGGCTTGGCCTGCTGCAGCGCGGCGCGCGCCTGAAACTCGATGTCGGTCCCCGGCACCAGGCGAACCACCGTGTAGCCAGGGAAGTCGAGGTTCGGGAAGCACGTCGAGGGCCCGACGGCTGCGATCATCGGAAGGAGCAAAAGCATGACGAGAGCGGGCTTGATCAGGCGCACAGAGTTCTCCGGGTAGGCCGGGGGAATCACCCCAGCGCAGCTGAGCGATTGGTTCTACCACGAGGTCGGTGCCGCTGCTCTCGAAATCTTCCGGCCCGACCGATCGGTCGGGTGCGACTCTTCCATGGTGCCGACGGTTTTGCAAGCCCTCGATTTCAGGCGCTGACAGTGAGCGCCGATAGCAACTCGCGGCCTTGCAGGTTGCCAAGGGGGCCCGAAACGAGATGGCGACGGACGCACCCGAGGACGGTCTCGACAAGACGCCCGGTCCGATCCGTGTGCTGCTCGTCGGTCCCCACGCGGTCGATGTCGAGCTGCTGCGCGCGCTGCTCGAGCATGCCCGCGAGACCCAGGTCACCGTCGCGCACGCCGTCAACCTGCAGCACGCGTTCGAGACGCTCGAACGCAACGAAGTCGACGTACTGCTGATGGATGTCGGTGCGGGCAGCCCGCGCGAGCTGGTCGCGGTCTCGCAAGCGCGCGTGCGCGCACCGCTCGTACCGGTCGTCGTGATGGTCGAAAGCGACGACGAGGCGCTCGCGCTGAAAGCGGTCGAAGTGGGCGCGCGTGGCTACCTGATCAAATGCGCCCTCAGCCCCGGCGCGCTGGTGTGGGTTCTCCAGCACGCGATTCGAAATCAGCGCATGTTCCTGGAACTCAACATCGCCCGCGAGCGGGCCCGCCAGCTCGCCACCTATGACCAGCTCACCGGTTTCGCGAACCGCTCGCTGTTTCAGGACCGCCTCGAGCAAGCCGTCGCCTCGGCGCGGCGCAACCGCCAGAAGCTCGCCGTACTCTTTCTCGACCTCGACGAGTTCAAGCTGATCAATGATTCGCTGGGGCACCTGGCCGGGGACGCAATGCTGCGCCACGCGGCTCAACGCATCGCGACCTGCTTGCGCAAGAGCGACACCGGCGCGCGATTGGGCGGTGACGAATTTGCGATCCTGCTCACCAATCTCACCGACGAGGCAGACGCCGGTCGTGTCGCTGAGAAGCTGCTCTCGGTGATGCGGCAACCCGTCGCGCTGAAGGACCGCGACCACGTGATTACCGCGAGCGTCGGCATTGCCGTCTTCCCACGCGACGCCGCCTCGTCCGAAGAGCTGCTGAAACACGCCGACATGGCGATGTACGCCGCCAAGAGTAACGGCCGCGATCGCTACACGTTCTTCACGAAGGGCCAGAACGGTGAGGCGCTCGAGCGAGCGGCGCGGGAAACGCGGCTGCGCACGGCGCTCGAGAGCGACGAGCTGGCGCTGTTCTATCAGCCCGTGATCGATCCGACGCGCGGCCGCGTTGTCGGTGCCGAGGCACTGATCCGTTGGCGTCATCCAGAGCTGGGGCTGATGCTGCCCGGACAGTTCCTGGGCGTCGCCGAGGAGTCGCAGCTGATCGTCTCGATCGGGGAATGGGTGCTGCGCACCGCCTGCGCGCAGGCTGCGCGATGGCAGCAGGCCGGACATGCGGGATTCCGCATCGCGGTCAACGTCTCACCGCATCAGTTCCAGTCGGGAAACTTCGTTGCGATGGTTCGCGACTCGCTGCGCGACACCGGGCTGCGACCCGACTCGCTCGAGCTCGAGATCACCGAGCGCAGCCTGCTCTCCGGCGGTCAGCGCACGCTGGCGCAGTTCGCGATGCTGCGCGGCCTCGGCGTACGCATGGCAATCGACGACTTCGGGACCGGATACTCCGCGCTCGCATACCTGAAGCAGCTTCCGATCGACGTGTTGAAGATCGATCAGTCCTTCGTGCGTGCCGTCGCGACCGATCCTGCCGACGCGACGATCACCTCGACGATCGTTCAGATGGCGCGCGCGCTGAACCTCACCACCATCGCCGAGGGTGTCGAGACGACCGAGCAGATGCAGCTACTCGCGTCGTACGGCTGCAACCGCATGCAGGGACATCTGTTCAGCGAAGCAGTCGAACCCGAAGCCTTCGCGGAGCTGTTCTCGGTGCCGCCGTTCTGGTGGGTGCGGAACGGCGCGCGAAACAGCGGCTAGCCTCGCGCCCTGGCCATCCGGTTCCCGGGCCATGAGCACGACCTTGGCAGCCGAGCCTGAACTCATTCTCTTCGATTGCGACGGCGTCCTCGTCGACAGCGAAACGATCGCATGTCGGATCGACGCCGCGCTCTTCACAGCCGCAGGGTTCCCGCTCTGCTTCGAGGACATCCGGCGCGAGTTCGTCGGCATCAGCGCGACCGCGATGTGCCGCGCGATCGAGCAGCGCTTCGGCCGCAAGCTCCCGACGGACATGCCCCAACGCCTGCTGACCGCTGCGGTCGAAGCATTCGAGACGCAGTTGACGCCGATCCCCGGCGTGGATGCGGCGCTTGCGACGTTGTCGGGCCCGCGTTGCGTGGCGTCTTCCAGTGATCCGGCCCGGATCCGGCGCTCACTGGAAATCACGGGCCTACTTCACCATTTCGATCCGCATCTGTTCAGCACGGTCATGGTGGAACGCGGCAAGCCTGCCCCGGACATCTTCCTCCACGCCGCACGTGCGATGGGCGCTGACCCGGCTCGGTGCATCGTGATCGAGGACAGCGTTCCCGGCGTCGCGGCCGCGCATGCGGCGGGAATGACCGCGTTCGGATTCTGCGGTGGCGATCACTGTCCGCCGGGCCATTCACGGCAACTGCGCGACGCGGGCGCCGATCTCGTATTCGATCAGATGCACCGGCTCCCGCGCTTGCTCGCCGTTCGGTGAAGGCAGACCCGGCTCACGACGCGGAGCCGCGGCCGTGGCACGTCGCATCGACTCCCGGGGCCGTCACGCAGAAGTGGTCCGCGCCCGTGCAGTTCGCGGGCAGCACGCGTGCAGCTGCGCCGCGCCGCTCAAGCCCCCCACGCTCGCCTGCCGATGCAACCTCCAATGTCGCTGACCCTGCTTTGCGCGGATCCCGATCGCGATCTTTGCCAGTTGCTCGCCCGCGCTCTCGGCGCGGACGGTTGCCGCGTGATCGTCGCGCACGACGGCGACGAAGCGCTCGAGGCGATGCGACTGCGACCGCCGGATCTGGCGCTGATCGACATCGCGCTTCCTGGTCGCGATGGGCTCGCGGTGCTCGAATCGATGCGCAACTCGGCGACCCCCGCTGCAGCCGTTCCGGTGATCCTCTGGAGTGTCGCCCCGTGCAATCCCGAACAGATCGAAAGGGCCCGCACGCTCGGCGCGTCGGCGCTATTGCGAAAGCCGATACCACTCGATGCGCTGCTCGCGCGTGTGACCAAGCTACTCAGTCGCGAACGCGACGGCCGCGCCGTCGATGCGGCTCGATCGACCCCCCGCGTGCGTCGCGGCGCGCCGCTGCGCGGTTCGCTCGCAGATCTTCCGTTCCCTGCGCTGCTGCACCAGGCTCATGGTCTGCGCGCAAACGGCGTGCTGCATCTCCGCCATGGCGAGAAGCGCAAGGAAGTCGAGCTCTGCGACGGTCGCCCGTCGGCAGTTCGCTCGAACCTGCCGAGCGAGCGACTCGGGGATTGGCTGCTGCGCTCGGATCGCATCGAACCCGACGTCCTCGCCGAGTCCGCGCGCCGGCTGCTGCGCGGCGAGGGGCTACAGGGGCAGATCCTCGTCGGCATGCAGGTTCTATCCGAGGAAGACCTCGGCCAGGCGCTGCGCGAACAGGCCCACGAGAAGCTGCTCGAGATCTTCGAGTGGCCGGGCGGGGAGTATGCGCTCGCTGTCGGCGCGCAACTGCAGCGCGCCACGGCCCTTCCACTCGCGGGTAGCGCCGCCGATCTGATCCGAACCGGTGTACGTTCGCGACTGCCGCTGGAGCGAATCGACGCCGTGCTGCGCGCACACGACGACGACACGATCGTGCCGAGCGACAACCCGTTCTATTCGTTCCAGGAGGTCGCGCTCGGCGACGACGAGCGCGCGCTGCTCAACGCGTGCAGCCGCGGCCTCGCCGCCGGATCGCTGCTTGCCCAGCCCGAGCGCATGCGACGCGCCGTCTACGCGCTGCTGGAAGTGGGCATGCTCGAGGTCCGCGATGGCGAGGTATTCCGAAACGGCGGACCGGCGCCCGTCGTGCGACTGCACGGCGAGTCGCTGCCACGGAACGGCCGCAGCACGAGAGCCAAGACGCCGCCGCCGGTGGTCGTGACCCGGGCTCCGCAGGCGGAGCCCAAACCGCCCGCAGCGGAAGACCACTCGCACTACGCGGCGGATCACGAACAGCGGATCGCGCTCACGGCCGTCCTCGAACGCCTGTCGAAGCCGAGTCCTTTCGAGAAACTCGGTGTCACGCGCCACGCAACCGACACCGAGATCCGCTCCGCATACATGAGCCTCGCCAAGGCGACGCATCCGGATCGCTATGCGAAGGCCAGTCGCGCCGTACACGATCTTGCCGAACGGGCCTTCCGCGAGGTGACCAATGCCTTCGAAGCTCTCTCGGATCCGGCGAGTCTCTCGAAGTACCGCGCCGATCCCGAACACGATCGCAAGGAAACCCAGGCTCTCGCCGAAGCGCAACGCGCGATCGCAGCAGAGCGAGCCTTCCAGCAGGGCGAAGCGCGGCTGCGTTCGCACGACTGGTCGGGTGCGCTCGGCCACTTCGAACGCGCCGTCGAGTTGTTCCCCGACGAGGGCGAGTACCTCGCGTACTGCGGCTGGTGCTACTACCTGACACACGGCCACGACGAGGTCGTGTTCCGCAAGGCCTTCGAGTTGGTCAAGCGCGGCGCGAAGCTCGCACCCGGTCGCGAGAAGCCGTACCTGTTCCTCGGGCGCCTGTGCCAGGCTGCCGAGCGACTCGAACTCGCCGAGCGGATGTTCATGAAGGCAGTGGAATGCCGACCCGACTCCATCGAGGCGCTGCGCGAACTGCGCCTGTTACAGATGCGACGCCCCAAGCGCGGGCTGCTCGGTCGGCTGTTGCGCCGCCCGGCGCCGAACGCGGCACGCAAGCCCGCGAAGCACAAGCGCTCCGACTGAAGCGCGCCGCGAGCCACTGAACGCCGGGTCCTCGGGCCCTACCCGACCGCTCGCCGCAGGGCATAATCCCGCTCCCGCGTAACCAGGGTCGGCGCGATGTTTCCTGCGCGCCGCATCGACGCATCGAGGGCAGGATGGTGCGACTCGCGATTCCCGTCCTCGGCCGCCCGCTGTTGCTATGCCTCGCGTTCGTCGCCTGCGAAGCGCGACCTCCGAACGTCCTGCTCATCACATTGGACACGACCCGCGCCGATCACGTGAGCCCGTCCGGCTACGAGCGGGACACGACGCCGAACCTCAGCCGGCTCGCCGCGGACGGCGTCACCTACACCCGTGCGTACTCGGTCTCGAGTTGGACGCTGCCCGCGCATGCCTCGCTGTTCACCGGAAAATACCCGTCGAGCCATGGCGCCAGCCATGATCCCGAGGGACCGCTGGTGCTCAGCGCCGGCCTCGACGGCGCGTCGGCCGAAGACAGGAAGAAGTTTCGGATCTTCCGCGCACGCGGCGTGGGTCGCGACGAACGCACGCTCGCCGAGTTGCTGAGCGCGGCCGGCTATCGCTCGGCGGGTATCGTCGGCGGTCCATGGCTGAAGCAGGTGTTCGGCCTCTCGCGCGGCTTCAGTCACTGGGACGAAGACAACATCTCGAGCGCCGCCGGCCGGCGCGCGAGCGACGTCGGCGACCGTGCGATCGCATGGCTCGACACCGTACCCGCCGACGCACCGTTCTTCCTGTTCCTCAACTTCTTCGACGCGCACATGCCCTATGAACCGCCGCGCTGGCTGCTCGAGGGTTTCCTCGGCGATCCGCACGCGGCGCGCGGCAGCGATCGGGACGCCGAACTGCGACGCGCGTCCTACGACGCCGAGATCCTCTACGCCGACATGAATCTGGGGCGCGTGATCGAAGCCCTGAAGCACAGCCGTCGCTACGACGACACCTTGATCCTCGTGGCCGGCGACCACGGCGAGCTGCTCGGCGAACACGCGCTCTACGGGCATCCGGCCCGCCTCTACGAAGAACTGACGCGCATTCCCGCAGTCGTGAAGTACCCGGAACGCCACGGATCGGGACGGCGCAGCGATGCGCCGATCCAGCTGTTGGACCTCTTCGCGCTGGTTCTCGACCAGGCCGGCGTCGCGGTTCCACCCGGCGTGCAGGGACAGAAGCCAGGCGAGATCAAGCATCCGATCCTGACGGAGGAGTCGCCGGCGTTCGCGGGCGACGAGGCGTTGCGCGCGTACTACGACGGCTCGTTGAAGTTGCTGTCTGGCAGCAACGGGACGCGTCGGCTCTACGATCTGGCAAGCGACCCGCACGAACAGCACGACCTCGCCGCTGAGCGCCCTGCCCGCGTCGCCGAACTCGAAGCGGCGCTACAGCGCACGATCGCGTCGCTCCCGGCCCCGAGTGGCTTCGATGCGGCCGGCACCGTCGATCGAGAGACGCAGGACGCTCTGCGCGCGCTCGGCTACGCGGAATGACCAGCGGAGCACCGCGCTTCGCGCCGGTCCCGGCTGGGCGCGAGGCGCCGATCGCGGTCGCGCTCGCCTTGTTCGCGTTCCTCCGCGTCTTCGCGTTCAGCTCTGCGTTGCCGTTCTTCAACGGCATCGACGAGCATCTGCACTTCGATGTGGTGCAGAAATACTCGCGCGGCTTTCTGCCCGGACCGGGCAAGGCGGCCTTCGATGCGATCTCGATCGGCCTCCTTCTCGAGTACGGATCCCCGGAGTACCTGCGCGGCCCCGAGGCCTACGAGAGCGGTCGCATGCCGACGCCCGAAGAGACGCGTGCGACGCATCCGCTCGGCTCCCCGGTGGACCGGGCGCTGGTCCGGTCCTACACGAACCAGACGAACATCGAAGCCGAAGCGCCACCCACCTACTACGCCCTCGGCGGCGCGTGGATGAAACTCGGTCGCGCGCTCGGGCTCGAGGGTCTGCAGCTCCTCTACTGGATCCGCTGGCTCAATCCGCTGCTGGCGGCGGCGGTCGTCCTGCTCACCTACGGGTTCCTGTGCACGCGCCGCCCGGGCGACGCATTCCGGCGTCTCGGCCCCTGCGTGTTCCTCGCGGGCTATCCGAGCGACCTCCAGTATGGCGTGACGCCCGACGTCCTCTCGATCGGACTCGGCGCCCTCTGCTTCTTCGCTCTGGTACGCATGCGCGAGGCGCCCCACAGCCTCGCCCTCTCGAACGCGACCGGCCTCGTCATCGGGCTCGCGTTTCTCAACAAGTATCCGAACGTGGTGTTTGCCGGTGCTGCGTTCGCTCTGTTCCTGGTGGCGTCGCGCGAAGCATGGCGCATCCGGACGCTGCGCTCGGAAGTCCTGCACTGGTCGATCGTGGGGCTGGCGGCCGCAGCGCCCGCTCTGTGGTGGCTCGATCGCAATCTACGGGTGGTCGGAAGTCTGACGGGCGCGCATCGCAAGGTCGAAGCGATGGGCTGGTCGTACCACGGACTCGATCAGATCCTCGCGCACCCGATTCTCGGCGTGCGTGGCTGGTTCGAGTTCTTCCCGACGCTGCTGCTCACGTTCTGGCAGGGCGAGTTCGGTTGGCACGGGCTATCGACACACGACCCGGCCGTGGACGCGATGTACACCGTGACGTCGTTCGTCTTCCTCGGCGCCGCGCTCGCGGGCTGGCTGCGCGCCGGTCGCGCAGGGCGCACTGCGTTGCGCCTGGAAGGGATCGCGCTGCTCGTGTTCGGCGCGAGCGTCGCGGTGCTGGCCGTGCTCTCGACGCTCTTCGACTTCGGCCGCGACGAAGGCCCGCTCTCCCGCGCGTTCCCATACTTTGCTTCGGGTCGCCTGATCGCCGGGGCCGTGGTGCCCTTCGCGATGCTGTATTGCAGCGGCATCGAACGGTTGTGGTCGTTCGCGCCGGCGCCCTGGTCGCGACGCGGGCCGTGGCTCGTGCTCGGCGCGGTGTTGGCAATCGCGCTCGGCTGGCAGCTCGCAGTCTTCCGGGACGCCTTCGCGAGTCCATGGAACTGGTATTACGCGAGCTGACATTCCCGCGGGCCGCCCGGCAGCGTGTCCCCAATTCAGGGGACGCGGCGCCCGACGCCGAGGGGAATCCTGCCCCCTAGCGACGTTGCTCGGTTTCTCTACTCGCGCCCTCGCTTCCGGTTGATCCCACCTCGGCTCAGGCTCTGCCGGCGGAGCCCTGAGGATCGGGAGCGAGGGCGTCTTTCGCGCGGTGCCCCCTGTCACCGCGCGCGCGTGATTCCCTCGAGCAGCCGCTGGCGGGCGGGCGCGACGGCAATCAGCGGGTTGGCGCGCAGCCGGTGCACTTCGTCCGCGGTGTACGGGACGAAGTCGGGCGGCAGGTTCGCGGCGTCGAATCGGCGCAGCATCCAGTCGAGCAGCGCGGCGAGATCTGCGTCCGCGAGTTGCGCGTTCGCGACGCCCGGTACGCGCACCAGATAGGCGCGGCCATCGGGAGCCGAGAGGAACTGCGCCACCGAGCCTGCGAGCGCCGGCACCTTGCCCGGCGACGCGCTGCCATCGGCGAGATGACAACCTTCGCAATGCAGCGTGTAGTTGGTGCTCGGCGACCAGCCGTGCGCCGGACTTGCGACGATCGCGAGCGTTGCGATGAGCGCGAACGACGCACGCACGCCGACTAGGCCTCGGTGGCGACGCCGAGCACGATCGCCACCGTGCTGTTGTAGGCCGTCGTCGAGGTTCCCATGCACCAGTTGATGTCGTTCGACCGGCCGGCGAGATAGACGGGGCGGTCGCCCTCGTTGCGGTTGCACATGCAACGACCGCAGAAGCTGTTCCCGCAGCAGTCGTTGTAGGAGACGATGTAGTCCTTGCCGTCCACCGGGTGGCGACAGGTGCCGATCCATGTGACGCGCGACATCTCGGTACCCGGCGGACAGCTCGTATGCGTGCCGCCACAACACGCCGAGAGGAAGCCGTCGATCGAGCAGTAGCGCCAGTATTCGCAGTTGCCGGGATCTCCCGCTGTTCCCTTCAGCTTCGACTCGTCGGGCGACGCTTCGCGCGGAGACTCTGCGTTCGCGCGCGCGACCGGCAGCAGCGGGAGTGAAGCCGCCCCGAAGATCGCAGTCCCGCAGCGCGAAAGGAAACCGCGCCGCGACGTGGTGCGGGCAAGTCGCCGCGCGACCGCTTCGAGAACTCTGTCGACGTTGCGCTCCGCCATCGGCTAGGCCGCTCCCTTGCGCTCGCGCGCCACCCATTCCTGGATCGAGGCGACGCCGAGCGCCTTCGCCTCGAGCAAACTCTCGAGATGCTCACGCGAGTTCACGAGCCCCGACGCACGGACCACGCCGGCGGCGTCGATCAACACCGCCCACGGCAACTTTCCGACGCGATAGGCAACGCCGATCGGCGTCGACAACAGATAGGGAATCGAAACCCGCTCGCGCAGCACGAACGCCTCGTGCTCGGCGCGCGGACCGTCGCTCACCAGCACCACGCGCAGGCGGCCCGAGTCGGCTTTTTCCAGCGACGCCACCACCGGCAACAGCACCTTGCAGACCGGGCAACTCGGCGACAAGAAGAAGAGCAATGTGTCGCGACCATCGGGCGCTGCCGCGCCGATCGTGTGCGCGACGCCGGCGAGATCCAGCGCCGTGAGGATCGGAGCAGCGACGCCGACCTTCGCACCAGACGCGAGCGAGAGTGCGCCGGCCGGCGCGAGACGCTCGTGCAGCACACCGATCTGCCGCACCAGCGCGACCACGATCACCGCGAGCACCAGCAGCGCGACCCAGAGCAACGCGTTGGAGACGAGCAGCGCTTCGCTCATGCGCGCACCCGCAGCCGCGCGGTCACCGGCGCGGTGGCTTGCAGGCGATGCACGGCAAGCCACGTGGCGGCGAGCATCGCGATGCCGCCGCCGACGGTGATCGCGTCGATCCAGAGCAGCGGCCGCGGCGCGACGCCGTCGAGACAGACGAGCGCCATCGCGACCAGCAGCGCATTGCGCACCAGCAGCCATTCCGAAAGTGGTTGGCGCGCGGCCGGGCCGGCGCAACCGCAATCGATGTCGCGGCGACCCCGGGCGAGATTCACTGCGATCGCCGCAGCGTAGAGCGCGAGCACTGCGGCGCTCGCGAGCAGCGCGGGCAGACGCAACCGCCACGCCGCGGGCATGACGAGTGCGACGCCGAGCCATGCCTCGCAGCCCGCAAACGCGACCGCGATGGCGCCGACGAACCGTTCGGGCAGTAGCGCGTAGTCGACTACCGCGGCGCGGAACGCGCCGAGGTCGCGGAACTTCTCGAACGCGGTGACGCCGAAGAGCAGCGCCAGGCCGCCGCGCAGCACGCCTTCGATGGCAGGATCGAGCACGCTGGCACCGCTCCCCGCTGCTTCACGGCGCGGCTACGTAGTTGGTGGCGATGCCCACTTCCGAGACGTCGCGCAGGTATTCACCGCTTCGCCCATCGTAGACGGCGAGCGTCGCCGGGAACGCGGTGGCAGCGAGCAGCACCGGCGCGTCGTCCTGGGTGACCGCGATGCGCTCGGCTCCCTCGTTCGGCAATGCGCGCTGGAGCAGCCAGTCGATCGCGCCGCCGGGCAGCATCCCGAGTCGATCCAGCACGAAACTCGCGGTCTGGTTGCGCAGCGCGATGCGCTGCACGCGTTCGCGCTTGTCGACGTCGTAGACGAAGACTTCCGTACCGGGATCCTTGTGTGTGTTCGCGCCACCCTGGTGCATCAGCGCGTAGAGGCGACCCGTCGCTTCGTGCAGCGCGAGTTGCTGCATGCCGCCTACGCGCCACGACTCGCTCCGATCGGCGTCACTCAACAGTGGCCACGGCTCGGCGAAGCGCAGCGCCTCGCCCGAGACATCGATGGGATGGATGACACCTTCGAACGACACGAAGAACCACTGGTCGCCCCGGCGTGCCGCCTTCTCGGTGATCGGATCGGCCTGGGGATCGAACCAGCGCTCGGTGCGCACCTTCGACGCCTCCGCGCCGCTCTCGTCGAGCGTCACGACCAGCGCGGTGCCGTCCGCGCAGAGCGACAAGAAGCGTCGCGGGCCGGCGGCGTAGACCAGACTGCAGCCCGGCGTCTCGATCTCGCCGACGAAGCGGCGCTCGGCGACGTCGACGATGCTCAACGAAGTAGCGGGATTCAGGTTGAAGACGGCGATGAAACGCCCGTCGTCGGAGAGCGCCGATCCCGCCACCCACGAGGTGTGCTCGGAGCGCTTCGGGGGTATCACCACTTCCCCCTTCGGCTGCAACGTGATCGCGTCCGCGATCGAGACGACGTCGGTGCGCTCTCCACGCGTGCCGCGCGCGTAGTAGGTCTCGGCCTGATAGATCTCGTGTCCGTCCCTCGAGCGCAACGGCGCGAGGATCCCGGTGCCGCCCGGCAACATGCCGAGGAAGCGCGCACCGTCGGCATCAACGAGCGCGGAACGCCTCAGCAGGATGTCGCTCACCCACACCCAGTGCGGACCTGGTTGCGCGGGCAGTGTCGCGACCTCGCCCAGCGGCTCGGCAGCGTGTACTTCGAGAGCGAATGTCCACGCTGCCGCGAGCACGAGCGTCGCAACGGTTCGGGAGCGCGCGCGAGGCGTTCGCATCACGTTCGAGGCTACCAGTCGCTGCCGAGCGTCGTAAGGGGCGCGCCCGTCCGGTCCCTACCCGCGATGGCAACGTTGCGTTGGGGACGCTCGTTGCGCGGATTGCGTTGGGGACGTTGCTCGACGCAAGTTCCGCAATGAACGTCCCCAACGCAACTTGGCCCCTGGGGCGGGGTCTTGTAGGCTGCGAGCTTCGTGGAGACTGGCGCGCGATTCGATTGGCGGCGGTGCGCGCCGCTGCTGGTGTTGCTTGCGCTGGCTGCCCATCTGATCTTCTTTGATCTGGGCGGGCCCTGGCTCTGGGAGGACGAGGGCGACACCGCGGCCTTCGCGCGCAACGTCGCCGCGACGGGCCTGCCCACGGCCTGGGACGGCCGCAACTTCCTCGACAGCGACTACGGTTTCCGTGTGGCGCCGCGACTCTTCGGCCACGACCTGGTGATGGTCGGCACGCCATGGCTGCCGTTCTACGCGACCGCGGGGTCGTTCGTGCTCTTCGGGGAGTCGAACGCCGCCGCGCGCCTGCCCTTCGCAATCGCCAGTCTCGCGTCGATCGCGCTGCTCTATCTCTTCGTGCTGCGCGCGACCGGCGACACGCGCGCGGCGCTCGCGGCATCGATCCTGCTCGTCGCCTCGACGCAGTTCCTGCTCTACGCGCGCGAGGCCCGGAGCTATGGCTTCAACCTTTTCTTCACGCTGCTGCTGCTCTGGGGTTTCCTCCGTGTCGGCGAGCGGCGACGCGATCCGTGGCTGGTGATCGCCACGATCTTGCTGTTCCACTCGCAGTTCATGCCCGCCGTGATCGCGCTCGGCGCGTGCGCCGGCCTCGCTCTGTTTCATCCGCGCTTCCGATCGAAGCTGGTCCCGCTGTTGTGGCGCGCTCCGTGGGTTCTCGCCGGTACGTTGCCATGGCTGCTGCTGACGTGGTCGGCAGCACAGACGAACTGGAAACCACTCGAGAATGCGATCGAGTACCCGGGGCGAGTCGCGCAGCTCGCGGCCGAGACGATGGTCGCGGTGCCGTGGCTCGGCTGGGGGATCGGCATCCCGATATTCTGGCGCCGATTCACGCCGCGCGACCGCGATCTGCTCGCGATCGCTGGCGCCTTCCTCGGGGTGCTCTTCGCGTTGCTGCCGTTCGCGCTCACCAAGACGCTGCTGCTGGTGCTCGGCTTGCGCTACGTCTGCGCGCTGCTGCCGATCGCCAGCGCCGTGACCGGCGTACTGGTCGCACGCGCCAGCGGGGGACGAATCCCCACATACGCGCTGCTGCTCGTGCTTTTCGGCGCGACACAGATCGCGGGTAACACGCTCCCCTGGCTCGCGCTGGGAGAAGGCCGCCAGCTCGGCGACAAGTTCGTATTCGTCAACGCGCCTCGTGATCTCGGCGAGAAGATCGTCAACGCATCCTGGTGGTACTTCGTTCGCGGGCTCGGCGTGCCCGATCCCGGCACGCTGCCCGGGATCGTCGATTGGGTGCGCACGCACGCGGCGCCGGACGACGTCCTGGTCACGAATTTCTCATGGGACAATCTCTACTTCTACACGAAACAGAGGCAGGGATTCCGGATCGCGCCAGAGGCACCCGTGCGCGAGACCGCGAGCGCTCTCGGCCTGCCGAGCTACGTGTTCGGCCTCGACGACGCCCGGTGGCTGATCTGGCGCCACGGTGCCGATCCGCTGCCCGCGTATCCCTTCGAGAAGGTGCGCCGCGAACTCGAAGCGCGCGGTGCGAGGCTCGAGCCGGTCGCATCGTTCCGCGAAGGGCTGTGGGAGAATCGGCCAGAGCTGCACTGGCACCGCTTCCCGCGCGTCGGATACCCCTTTGCCCCGCTGCGCCTCGGCGCCGCGGGGCGCAAATATCCCGACGCGGTCGTGTATCGCGTCAATTGGCCGTAACTACGCATTTCGGCGCCGCACGCGCCGCATCGCGTAGCGGATCCCCGCGAGCAGCGGCGCGACCTCGAAGCCGATTCCGCACGCAGCCGGCGGCGACTCGCTGCCCTGCCATGGCGTGCTGCACTGGGGATCCGGCGCCGCGATCGCGACACCGCCGTTCTGCGAGGCACCGCCGTCGAAGTCGATCCCGGCGTCTGCACCCGGATCGTTGTTGATGCCGTCGCTGCACTGCGGGCTCTCGGTCGGCCAGAAGGGATTGCGACAGCCGAGATCCGCGACGCCGATCTTGCCGTCTCCATCGTCGTCGATCCCGTCGTCGCAGCGCAGCATGCTGTCCTTCTCGCTGGTGTCATCGAAGGCCGTGCAACCGGGATCGGCAGGGAAGTCGACGAGCCCGTCGCCATCGCCGTCGACGCCGTCGTCGCAGGCGAGATCATTGGCGAGGCGGACGAAGGTGAAGGTGCCGAGCGGCGGCGTGTTGATGAACGGGTAGCCGAGCTCGACGATCGGCGACTGGGGTTGCTCGTCGGCGTCGGGCGACAGGAACGTAGGGCCCGTGTCGGTGCCGGCGTCGTAGGCGTGCAGCTCGACGACCAGTTCGTCGATCCACGCACCGTTCGCAAAGAGCGGAACACCCGAGACCCCGACGAACCAGTCGGGACTCGGCGCCACCATCGACACCACCGTCGCGAGCGGGTACGCGAGCGTCGCTTCGATCTGCA
Organism: Deltaproteobacteria bacterium; assembly: GCA_031362725.1. GTDB lineage: Bacteria > Myxococcota_A > UBA9160 > UBA9160 > PR03 > PR03. The sequence continues at coordinate 53,331 of JANLTC010000189.1, forward strand.
ATTCGCTCATGCCGGGCGAGCCGAGGCCGGCACCGACCGCAACGTAGTGGGCGCGGTCCGCCGTGATCGCCGTGTTGATCGCGGCCTGTACTCCAGTGGGGGATCCCAGCTCGGCCATGTCCTCGATGGCCTGGGTTGCGAGGCCGCCTTCCTGCCAGAAGACGACGCCTGCGTCGTGGGTACCCCCGACGAGCGGCGAGAAGTGGGGATTCGGCGGCGTGGCGTACGGATGGGTCGCCAGACCCCAGGTCGCATCGAAGATCACCGCGTAGTGCGCGACTGCATCCTGTGCGCGCGCGTCGCCGGCTGCGATGAGCGCAAGCGCGGCGATCGCGAAGTGTCGGATCGAAGTCATGATTCCCTCCAGTTGGCGATGGCAATGTCTGCATAGACGTTCGGGCCCGACGACCGGTTACATGTCATTCGCGGGTGCAGCGCGCCGAGGAGTTCGTATCTTCCGCGCGTGGTCGAAACCCCGGTCGCGGACGCGGCATCCCATCCCGAGATTCCATACGCCCGGACCCTCGTCGCGCTCGAGCACGGCGACTTCGAGGTGATCCGCCGTACCGTCGCGTCGCTGCACCGCATCGCGCATCAAGAGGCTTACCAGGCGCACGTCGATGGCAGCGCCGGCGCTGTGGCGCGTCACCACATCGCGAACGCCGGCGTGTTCATGGGCTACGACTTCCACCTGACCCCGGATGGACCGCGGCTGATCGAGATCAACACCAATGCGGGTGGAGCGCTGCTGAATGGTCTCCACACCGCGAGCCTGTGCGATCCGGTGAAGCTCGCCTGTCTGTGCTCGGAGCTGATCGCGGTCGAAACGATGCAGGCGCGCATCGTCCGAACCTTCGAGGCGGAGCTGCACGCCGCGGGTCGCGACGCATCGCTCCGTTTCCTCGCGATCGCCGACGACCAGCCCGACGCGCAATTCCTGCGGCCCGAGTTCGAGCTGTTCCGCCAGCTCTTCGCGAGCGCCGGCATCGAGGCGCAGGTCTGCGACGTGCGCGACCTCGCGTTCGACGGCGTAGCGCTCACGCTCGGCGGGCGCCGTCTCGATCTCGTCTACCTGCGCGACACCGATTGGCTACTCGAGAACGACCGCAGTCACGCGCTGCGCGCGGCGTACCTCGACGATGCAGTGGTCGTGACGCCATCGCCCCGCGAACACCATCTGCTCGCGAACAAGCAGCGGCTGACGCTCTTTTCGTCGTCGGATGCACTGCGCGGTTTCGGTGCGACGAGCGACGAGGTGGCGCTGCTCGCCGCGGTGGTTCCCGAGACGCGATCCCTTGATCAGCTGGGGCTCGACGAAGCGTGGCGGACACGCCGCGAGTGGGTGTTCAAGCCAGCGATGGCCTTTGCCAGTCGCGCCGTCTATCGCGGCGACAAGATCTCGCGACGCAAGCTCGAGGAGATCGCGCAGCTCGGCGGTTTCGTCGCGCAGCGCCGCGTCGAGCCCGGCGAGGTGGAGGTCGCAACGAGCGAAGGGCAACGCAGCATGAAGTTCGACGTGCGCGCCTACGCCTATCGCGACGAAGTGCTGCTGCTCGGGGCGCGAGCCTACGAGGGGCAGGTCACGAACCTGCGCACACCCGGCGGCGGCTTCTCGGCCATCTGTGTGGTGCGAGACGACGCCGGTCCTCGCTAACGATGACGCGAGGCGCAATACGCGAGACGGCCGAAGGCGGCTTTCGCCCAACCCTCGGCCGCTTCGTCGATCCGTCTGGATGAATCTCGCGAGGAATCAGTGGCGCGCCCGGCATGACTCGAACATGCGACCTCTAGGTCCGCAACCTAGCGCTCTATCCAACTGAGCTACGGGCGCGCGAAAAAATGAAACTAGCGGAATCCGGAGTCACAGAAAGCCTGGCGGAGAGAGTGGGATTCGAACCCACGGAACCCTTTCGGGTTCACGCACTTTCCAGGCGCGTGCCTTCAGCCACTCGGCCATCTCTCCGGATCAGAATGGTTACCGACTCGGATGCGAGCCTGATGTACTTCGCTCGGCTTCGCCTCGCTGCGCGCCCACCCTTGGTGGGCTTGCGGCCACAATGCCCGCCGAAGGCGGGCTTTGTGGCGGAGAGGGAGGGATTCGAACCCTCGGTGCAGTTTCCCGCACGCAGGTTTAGCAAACCTGTGCCTTAAGCCACTCGGCCACCTCTCCCGCGCGTCATCAGCGTCGCTCGCCGTCTGGCCGGCTTGCGGGGCGGCGCAAGATAGCGGGCGAGATCACGGACCGCCGGGACCGGGGCGTCGCTCGTTCGGGACCGCTTCCGATGGCGGAGAGGGAGGGATTCGAACCCTCGAGACGCTTTCACGTCTGGCGGTTTTCAAGACCGCTGCCATCAACCACTCGGCCACCTCTCCGCGAGTCGACAAACTAGCCCGCGAGTGAAGCGGTGGGTCAACGACGCGGGCACGCGGCCGCGTCGCGAGTGCGGCGGGCGCGCAGCAGTCGCGCGCCTTCCGCGTCGATCTCTGCAACCGTGCGCGGTCGACCGTTGCCCGAGCCGCAGAACAGCACATAGCGGACCGACGCGCGAAACGTGCCGCCGTGGCGCGGGCTCGATGGAATCCCGAGACGCTTCGCGAGCGCGATCGACCCTTCGCCGACCGGGCGTTCCGGCGCCGCCACATCGGCGAATATCGCCGCGGACGCGCGCTGGCTGCCGTCCAGCGCCTCGCGTGTGACGAAGGCAAAATCGCCGAGGTTGCAGCCGAGCTCCGTCACGAACCGTTCCTGCAGCGCGACGTACGGGACCGCGACGGCGTCGACGTAGCGCTGCGGGTCGGTCGCCTGCTTCTCGGAATCCTCGAGGCTCGTTTGTGAAACATGGAAGCCGGGCGCGGGATCGCCTTCTGCCTGCACCAGCGCGCCGCCGCTCGGCGTTCCATCGGACGTGACGATTCCCCACCAGTTGCCGGGCTCGCCGGCATGTTCGAGCGCATCGAGTCCCGACGCGTCGTCCGGGTGATACGCGCGCAGCGCGCCGTCGGCGTCGATCATCATGCCCGCCTGGAACTCGACGGTCTGCGGTTCGCCGTAGATGCGCTCGGCGATGAGACCGCCGATGCGGCGCGTCTCGACGGTGACGGGCTCGCAGTCACGCGCGGCGACGGCCGATTGCGAAAGCGCGGAACCCGCAACGCACAGCGCCCACGCAGCGAACGATCGCACTCGCACGGGACGATCGTAGCGGTGCTGGCGCCCGCCCGTCTGCCGAGGGATCCTCGCGCGCCATGAGCGAAACCCGCGTCCTCGTCGATGGCTTGCGTTTTCCCGAAGGCCCGCGCTGGCACGACGGCAAACTCTGGTTCTCCGACATGCATGCGCGCCGCGTGATGACGCTCGATCCGAGCGGCCAGACCGAGACCGTGCTCAGCCTCGACGACGAGGTCTCAGGGCTCGGTTGGCTGCCCGATGGACGACTGCTCGTCGTCTCGATGCAACAGCGCAAGGTCCTGCGTCGCGATCGCGACGGGCTGGTCCTGCACGCCGACCTCGCAACAGTCGCAACGTTTCACGCCAACGACATGCTGGTAGACGGCCGTGGTCGCGCCTACGTCGGAAACTTCGGCTTCGACCTGAACGGCGGTGCGCCGCAAGTGTCGACGAATCTCGCGCTGGTGCATCCCGATGGGCGCGTCGAAATCGCCGCGAGCGACCTGCTCTTCCCGAACGGCACCGTGCTGACGCCCGACGGCGCGACACTGATCGTCGGCGAGACCTTCGCCGCGCAGCTGACCGCATTCGATGTCGCAGCCGACGGCCGCCTGTCGAACCGCCGTGTCTGGGCACAACTGGAGCGTGCCGTTCCCGACGGCATCTGCCTCGATGCCGAAGGCGCGATCTGGGTGGCTTCGCCGATCTCGAAGGGCGTGCTGCGTGTGCGCGAAGGCGGCGAGGTCGTGCATCGCATCGCCGTCGAACACCAGGCCTACGCGTGCATGCTCGGCGGCGCCGACCGCCGCACGCTCTACCTCTGCACCGCGGCAACGCACGACCCCGCGCAGACGGCGAGCAACACCGGTCGCATCGAATCCGTGCTGGTGGACGTGCCGGGCGCGGGCCTTCCATGAGCGCGGCGTAGTCCCGGATGCGTGCGCTGCATTTCGACGGCACCCGGGCGGCCGTGGTCGACTGGCCCGATCCGGTGCCGGGGCCGGACGCGGCGCTGGTTCGCGTCGCCTGGGCTGGCGTGTGCCGTACCGACCTCGAGCTGTGTCGCGGCTACCGGGGATTTTGCGGCGTGCTCGGCCATGAGTTCGTCGGGCGCGTGGTCGACGGTCCGCCCGAGTGGTGCGGGCAGCGTGTCGTCGGCGAGATCAACTTCGCCTGCGGTCGCTGCGACGCCTGCGGGCAGAACCTCGAGCGTCATTGTCCCTCGCGGCGCGTGATGGGCATCGACGGTGCCGACGGCGCGATCGCCGAACTCGTCGCGGTGCCGATCGCGAATCTGCACCGCGTACCGGATTCGGTGTCTGATGAGCGCGCCGTCTTCGTCGAGCCACTCGCAGCAGCGTTCGAGATCCCGGCACAGATCCCGATCGAGCCCGGCGTCAACTGCCTCGTGCTCGGCGACGGCAAGCTCGGATTGCTCGTCGCGCAGGTGCTACACGCCGCGGGTGCGCAGGTGACGGCGCTCGGCCACTACGACGCGAAGCTCGCCATGCTGGCGCGCCGCGGCATCGCGACGGCGCGCGCGGAAACGTTCGTCGGCGAGCCCGCGCCGCTGGTCGTCGAAGCCACCGGCACGATCGCGGGCTTCCGTCGCGCGATCGCGCTCACGCGGCCGCGCGGCACGCTGGTCCTCAAGAGCACGATCGCCGCGCAGGAACCGCTCGACCTCGCGCCGCTGGTGATCCACGAGATCCAGGTGATCGGCTCGCGCTGTGGTCCGTTCCCGCCGGCATTGCGCGCACTCGAAAGTGGCGACGTGGAGGTAGATGCCCTCGTCACGGCACGCGTTCCGCTCGCTGAAGCCGAGCAAGCGCTCGCGCGAGCCGCCGAACCGGGCGCGCTCAAGGTGTTGATCGACTGCGCCTGAACGCGATTCACCCGTGCCGCGCGGCGCCAGTCGGTGTACGATCGGCCACCATCAACGCTTGGAGGATTCCGCGATGACGACTCCGATCTGGTGTCTCCTGATCATCGCCGTACTTCCGTACGTGCTCTCGTTCGCCGGCGGCTACTTCAAGATGCGGCAGTTCGGCACGGTCGATAACAAGCACCCGCGCATTCAAGCGGCGAAGCTCGAAGGAATCGGCGCGCGGGCACTCGGCGCGCAGGCGAATGCCTGGGAGGCGCTCGGCTTCTTCACTGCGGTGATCGCGGTGCTCCACTTCGCGAACCCGGAAGCGGCCAAGGGATCGACCGCTGCGAACTTGTCGCTGGTGTTTCTCGCGACGCGGCTGGTGCACCCGATCCTCTATCTCGCCAATCAAGACATCTTGCGTTCGATCGTGTTCCTGGTCGGGCTCGTCTGCGGCATCGGGTTGCTCTGGATCGCGTAGCGTTCGAGACCCAGATCAGAGCGCGCTCGCGTTCTCGATCAGCTGCGCGTAGAAACCCACCGCGCCGGGCAGGCTCGCCACCGCGACGCGTTCGTCGATGCCATGCGGCAGCTTCAGGTCGCTCGGCCCGAACGGAAACGGGGCGAAGCGATAGAGGCCTTTCGTGACGCTCTCGTAGTGGCGGCAGTCGGTCCCGCCCACGGTCAGGAACGGCGCGGTGATCGAGCCCGTGAAAAGTTCGCCGATCGTGCGCTGGATCGCGGCGAATGCCGGTCCATCGATCGGCGACACCGGACTCGACTCGCGCGGCGGGTACTTGAAGCGCACTTCGATGCGCTCGTCGTCGACGATCCGCACCACTTGCTGGCGCACGCTCTCGGCGCTGTCGCCCGGCAACAGCCGAAAGTTCACGCCCGCGATCGCCTCGACCGGCAACACGTTGTCCTTCGGCGACCCCGACAGCATCGTCACCGCGGTGGTGGTACGCAGCATCGCGTTCGCCGCGGGTTGGCTGGAGAGCACCCAGTCGATCGGCTTTGCGAAGAGCCACAGGTTCCCGAGCGGCACACGCGCGTAGAGCGGCAGTTCCGGCGCGAGGAACTCGAAGAACGAACGCGTGACGCCACCGACGCCGCCCGGTAGCGGGTTCGCCTCGAGACGCTCGATCGCGCGCGCGAGGATGCCGGACGCGGTCTGGCGGGGCGGCGTCGAAGAGTGTCCGCCTTCGGCCTTTGCGACGACTTCGAGCGTCGCCGATCCCTTCTCGGAGATCCCCACCAGCGCCACCAGCCGATCGAAGCCGGGCAGCATGTCGTGCACGACGGCGGAGCCCTCGTCGAGCGCGAAGAGCGCGTGCACGCCGCGCGATTCGAGCAGCTTCGCAATCTCGCCCGCGCCGCGAGCGCCGCCGACTTCCTCGTCCTGTCCGAACGCGAGCAGCACGGTTCGCTTCGGGGTGTAGCCTTCGCCGAGCAACTGCTCGACCGCCTCGCAGATCGCCACCAGCGAGCCCTTGTCGTCGATCGCGCCGCGTCCCCAGACGAAGCCTTCTTCGATGCGCCCCGCGAATGGCGGTCGACTCCAGCGTTCGGCGTTGTCGGCGGGCACCACATCCTGGTGCGCGAGCAGCAGGATCGGCTCGAGGCGCGGGTCGGATCCCTGCCAGGTGTAGAGCAGGCTCTGTCCGCCGACGCGCTCCAGCGGGAGCGTCCGGTGCAGACGTGGATAGGTCTGCGCGAGCCAGTCGTGGAAAGCCAGGAACGCCTCGGTCTGGAACTGCGCCGGATCGTCGGAGAACGAGATCGTCGGGAAGCGAATCGCGGCAGCGATATGCGAAGCGACCTCGTCCCCATTGACGGAACGCGCCGGCGCGGGTGCGACCTCGATCTGGCGCGAAGGCAGGCGCAGTGCCGAAAGGGAGAGTGCTCCGACGAGTAGCGCGAGGCCGAGAGCGATCGTGGTGGCGATTTTGCGCATGGCGCCAAGGCTTAGCAAAAGCGCCTTGCGACGCGCGCGTGCAGCGCAGCTCGCGCCGCCGTCACGAACGCACCCGGATTCCCGGCGTCAGTCGGAACCGACGCTCCGCAGCTTTGTCCGGTGGGTGTAGACGTGCGCCGCGAGCAGCAGTGGGATCGCAAGGCCGACGGCCCAGTGCAGGGCGCTGATCCACGCGCGGAGCGATTCGCCGCCGGCGTAGTAGAGCCCGTAGCCCGTCACCGTCAGCAGCACGAAGACACCGGCAAGCGTGCCTCCGCTCGCGCGTCCGCGCCCGATCGTCCAGGCCCGACGCATGTGCGTGGTGAGAAGGGAGCCAAACAGCACGAGCGCGATCATGCCGGCGGCTCCGTGCAGCGCGAGCCAGAGGCCTTCCTGCGGGTGCGGAAGCGGACCGAATTCGCCCGTCTCGCTCAACACGTAGTGATAGAGCAGCCAGCCGCAGCCGGTGACGACCAACGCGGCGAAGGTCGCATAGACGCTTCGCTCGTGTGTGGGCGAGAGCCGAGCCGAGGCCGGCGGCGCGCTACGCGGCCGCGTCGGCTTCGGAGACTTCTTTCGCAGGGCCGAGGACGATTGCGGAGGCATCCAGTCTCTCCAGCAGGCGAAGCGGGGGTTTCTCGCTGAGCCATACCACTTTGGTCATCGCATCCGCATCCATGCAGCTCGATGCGAGCACCGAAATGCTTCGCGGGCTTCGAACCGCGCGCCCGGACGCGGGATCCACGATCGCCCCGGCCGGCGCAAAGCTGTCGGCCGTGGTCGCCATGGCGCGGTTGCGAAGCGGCGGCAGCGCGATGAGTTCGCCCGGTGCATCGGGGCGACGCACGGCGATCGGCCAGTCGCGAGCGCCGAAGACGCGCAGATCGCCGCCTGCGTTCACGCATCCGGCCTCGACACCGAGCCGCGCCAGCGCCGCGATGGCCTGATCGACGGCGAATCCCTTCGCGATGCCGCCGAGATCGAGCACGAGCCGGCGGCGGAAGCGAACGCGATTGCCGGGCAGCAGCAGCACGTCGCGAAAGGTCGAAGCCCGATCCGCGCGTAACCCAGCGCTTCGCGGCAGCACGCCGATCGCCAGTAGTCGTCCCCCGACGCTGCAATCGAAGACGCCGTCCGACGCTCGGCTCATCAGCAGAGAACGACAGAGTACGGCGTAGGTTCGGGAGTCGACCTCCACCGGACGCGCATGGGCGCTGCGGTTGATCCGCGTGACGTCGCTGTCGGGCTCATGAAAACTCATCAGCCGGTGGACATCGGCCACCGCTTCGAACGCGGCGGCCGCGGCCTGCCACTCGAGTTCGCGGGTCGCTGCAATCACCGCGACTTCCACGAAGGTGCCGAGCAGCGGCTTCGCGCGGCGCAGCATCTAGCGCGCCTTCAGCGCGAGGTCGTGGAGCGCGAGCAGTCGCCGTACGCCCTCGGTCACGTGCTTGCACGACATCGTGGCGCCACTGATGTTGGTGATGTCTTCGTCGAGTTCGAGCGCATCGGTGCTGCGCTTGCCGCGAAACTGCGCGCGCCAGCTCGGTTCGCGCACCTGGCCGCCATGTGTTTCGCGATAGTCCATGATCTCGATGCCGAGGACGGCGCCGCCAGCGTCGATCGCGGTGGCGTAGGTAATGAATTCGTGTTTGCCGTAGACCTCATCGACGATGAGGTGACCGAGCACCTGTTCGTCGCGCATCGCGCGCCAGATGCGGCCGAGCGGCAGCGGCGTGCGCGTTCCCGAAACCTTCGTCAGTGTGGCGCGGTCGGCTTCGGTGAGCGCGACCGACACGGCTTCGAAGCGGTTCGCGTCCGCGAAGAGCGCGCGCTGCGCCTGTTCGGTCGACAGGTACTGCGCGCTGTGTGCCGGCATCGCCGTCAACACGAGGGCCGGCGGCGCGAGCAGCCACAGCAGCGTCCGATCGACCCCGCGCACTAGAAGTTGATGCCCGTCTTGATGCGCAGTTCGAATTTCTCGTACTCGTCGAGGTTCAACGCGGAGGAGCGAGCGCCATTGTTCGGCGCGCCGCCTAGCTGCGGCAGCGCCGTCACCGTGGCCCACCACCGTTCGGTCGCGAAGTGAACCGCGGGACCGGCGAAGAAGGCCCAGTTCGAGCGATCGGTTTCAGCCGGAAACCCCTCGTAGTTCGAGATGTAGCGGGTCTCCAGGCCGACGAACCACTTCGGCGCGACGCGATAGGTGAGGCCGCTCGTGACCTCGAACTCGAGTTCGTTCTCCCAGTGGGCTTCGCCATCCTTCTTGCCCACCTCGAACTCGGGGCTGATGTTCAGCACCGCGATCAGCTGATCGTCGAAGAAATTCTTCTGGAACAGCGCCTTGAATTCCATCGACCATTGGTCCTGGAG
>JANLTC010000282.1:0-2481 GCA_031362725.1 Deltaproteobacteria bacterium
GTCGTGCTGCTGCTCGCGCGTTTGGCGAAGTAGATCGTCGATCAGGGCCTTCGGATGCACTTTTTCCTGGATGTAGAGCGGCGGCGTGTTAACGACCAGATCGCTCCAGTCCTGCTCGTCTTTCCCCCGCCAGACGAGCTGCGGATCGAGATCGCGATTGCGGCGCTCACAGGCCACCCGCAGCTCTTCGTCCGGTGCCCGGTGCATAGCCGAATACTCGGCCGTCGGAATATTCTTCCGTTTGGCCTCGTCGTGGTTGATCGCGGTGACGGTCTTGCCGGGCGTGGCCGAGGTGCCGCCGGTGTTGCTGCGTTTCGAGGTGGCCATGGTCAGGCAGAAGCGTTCGTGGGCGCAGCGGGCGCAGGTGCGCCGTGCAACGCCGTGTCGATCAACTGGTCGAAGGCTTGTGCCACTTTGGCCTCGAAGTCGTGCTGCATTGCATACACGTCGGTGAACTCGGCGAAGGCCCAGCGGCCGTGGCTCTTCAGGCGGTTGATGCCGGGCACCCAGTAAGTCTCCATCGTGCTCTTCTTCTCCTTCGCATCTTCGCCACGGTAGCCCTTGATCTCGACGACGAGGTTCAGCAGGTCAGCGTCGCCCCGTCCATCATCGACGCGGACGATGAAGTCCGGGCGGTACTTGCGCATCTCGGCCTGGAAGCGATAGGGCACCTCCAGGCCCAGGTTGTGGTTCTTCACGTAGGCGCGCACGCGCGGGTGCTTCTCGGCCACGCGGCAGAACTCTGCCTCCCAGTCACTGTCGAGCACCACCCAGTTCACATGGCAGCGCGCGGCATCGGTCTGCCAACGCTCGGTCTTGGTGGTGTTGAAGCCGACGTGCCGCGTGCTGCCGGTGGGGTTGTAGGCGTCCAGCAACGCCTGGACCGGCTGACCCTTCTCCAACTGTTCATCGACGATGGCAGCGGTGATCTTCTCGCAAGCAAGATCGGCCAGGGCCTTGTACTTGAGCTGAGCCGGCTGCGTGCCTCCCTTGCAGACCAGATGGCCTTCGTCCAGCCACTGCTTGACGATGCGTTTGAGTTGGCCGAAGAGGTGCAGCTTCGGGGCTCCGCCGGGATCGCGCCACTTGTTGAGTACGAGGTACGAGGTGAGCTCGTAGACCACCTGAGAGGGCCGCACATCGCCCAGGTGCGCGAACGTGAGGTCGATCTGCTCGCCGATGATGCCGCTGTTGCGCGTCTCGCCTGCACCGACGATGTCCGGCGTCAGCGTCAACGTGGAATCGGCGTCGAAACGGGCGGTGATGCGCTCCTGCGGCAACTCGACGCGGTAGCCCTGCACGCGCGGGAATCGGATCTCCAGCGCATCGCGCTCGGGCCGCACCGCCTTGACGTGGATCGTCTCGCGCGGCCTTTGCGGCGGCGCCACCACGGGCTCGGCGTTGAAGTCGAAGGGGATGCCCAGCACGTCGGCGTATTCGACGTTGAACAGGCCCTCGTTGTTCAGCTCGTAGCTCTGGCGCCGCAGCGCGCGGCCGATGACCTGCTCGCACAACAGCTGGGTGCCGAAAGCGCGCACGCCGAGCACATGCGTCACGGTGTTGGCGTCCCAGCCTTCGGTGAGCATGCTCACCGAGACCACGCAGCGGATCGACTCGCCCAGCCGGCCCGCCTTGCCGACGGTATTCATCACCTCGCGCAGTACGGCGGCGTCGTCAAGCTCTTTGCCGGCGCGCAACTCGTCGGCCAGCTTGCCACCCCGCTCGAACACCTCGCGCCTGAATACGGCAAGTTCCGGTCCGGCCATGGCGCGGAAGTTGTCGTCGAGGGCTTCACCCGATTCGAGCTGTTCGCTGTCGATCAACAGGGTGCGCGGTCGGGCCAGCCACTCGCGATGCGGGTCATGGTTCTGAAACAGTTCCAGGCGGCCGTATTCCGGCGTGACGGTGCCATCCTCGTTAACCCGGTCGAAGCCCGAGATGTAGTCGTACACCAGCTTGGAGGTGGCCGTGTTGTTGCACACGACGATGAAGCAGGGCGGCACGTTGATGCCAGCGTGTTGCCACAGCTCGTAGGTCTTCGCATAGTGGCCGTAGAGGGCTTCGAGGGCCGTGAGGAGCGGCGTGGGCAGCTTGTGCGGGTCGAGCCCCGTGGCCTTGCCGCGGCCCTTCTTGGGCATGGACTTGCCGATGTGCTTCCACAGCTCGCGGTACATCGGCATCTCGCCGCCGGGGATGTTGTCGGCGATCGGCACGCGCGGCAACTTGACGATGCCGCACTCGATGGCGTCCATCAGCGAGAAGTCCGACAGCGTCCATGGGAACAGCGTGCCCTCCTCGTAGCCGGAGCCGCGCAGGAAGAACGGCGTGGCTGACAGGTCCATCACGCGAAGCACACCCAGCTTGCGCTGCACCGCCTCGATGCCGCTGATCCACAGGCGAGCGGCTTCGTTGTTGTGTTCGGCTTCCTTCTTCTCGTCGCCGCTCAGGTCTTCGGCCTCCTCGGCAGCGGCCTTCGGCTTC
>JANLTC010000197.1:0-4763 GCA_031362725.1 Deltaproteobacteria bacterium
TGTTGGCTCGCTACGCGGGATCTTGTTCAGGGGGAGGGTTGCTGGGGCGGGCGCTTTGAGGTCACTGCCCAGAGCGAGAGCAGCATCTTGTAGGCGTAGTAGAGCGGCTTCCAACCCGAGTGGAGCGTGGAGGTGCGCGCACTCGGTGCCATTTGCACGGCGACTTCGCGAATTCGCAGGCCAGCGCGCGCCGCGACCAATCGCACGTCGACGTCGGGGTAGTCGGTGGGAAACCAGTCGCCGGCGTAGAGTGCGAGCGCGCGCCGGTTGAGCGCCTGGAATCCCGACGTGGGATCGGTGAGGTCGAGCTTGGCAAGCCGTCCGAGCGCGCGGATCAGTTGGCGGCCGGTCGTGCGCAGCGCGTCCATTTCGTAACCCGATGGCGCCAGGAAACGCGAGCCGATCGCGACGTCGCAGTCGCCGGCCGCGAGCGCGGCGACCAGCACGGGCACCTCCTCCGGGAGGTGCTGGCCGTCGGCGTCCATCTGCACGACGAACGGCGCGCCGCACTCGAGCGCGTACTTGAAACCGGTCTGCAGCGCCGCGCCGTAGCCGAGGTTGTACGGATGGCGCAACACGCGCGCGCCGGCCAGCGCGGCAAGCTCCGCGCTGCGATCGCGCGAGCCGTCATCGACGACGACGAGTTCGTGATCGGGCAGCGCGCTGCGCAGCGCGCTGAGCAGCGCCGGCAGCGTATTCTCCTCGTTGAACGCGGGAATCACGATGCAGGGTCGTGCGCTCACCGCTGCTTCTCCCACGCGATCGTGAGATAGTGATTCGCGAAGCCGTGCCGCAGCGTCGTGGCGATGCGTCTTCCGAGCGCGCGCGGATGCGACAGGTAGTAGCCGGGAAGATTCGGCCGCAGCTTTGCCTTCGTGAAGCGGCGGCCGCGCCACGCCCCGCCGATCGACAGCCGCTGCACCTGCTGCAATCGCTCCACCTCGCGCAGGCCGTGGCGCGCACCGAACGCGGCAAACGACGCCGCGTCGAAATCGTGGCGGTGGTGCGGATTGAGATCGACCGACGGCGTCGTCGGCACCGACGCGACGAGGCGCCCACCCGGTCGCAGCAGCGACACGAGCTTCCCGAACAGCGCGGAAGGATCGTCGACGTGCTCGATGGTCTCGAGACTCACGATCGTGTCGAAGCCATCGGGGTCGTCGAAGCGCAGCGCGTCGGTCGCGACGAAGCGCGCGCGCGCGCCGCCGTAGTGACGCGTTGCATACGCGACGGCTTCCGGGGCGACGTCGACGCCGACCGCCGGTCCGAGCGCGGCGTTGCTGGCGAGCAGGTGTTGCGTGCCGTAGCCGACGCCGCAGGCCAGATCGAGCAGCCGACCCGGTCGCGCGACGCGGGCGGCGAACGCGTAGCGCGCGAGATGCAGTGCGAGCGTCTCGCTAGCGGCCGGGTCCTCCGGATCGAGGGCATCCGGAACCAGGCGCTCCAAACTGTCGGGGTCGAGTGACATGGGCGCCGCAGCCTATCGGTTGAACCCTGCGGGACGCCACGGGTTGAACCCAGCGGGTCGCCACGAAAGAAGTCTCGATCGCGCGTCACCCGTGAGAGAATCCGCCCGATGCGAAGCTCGCAACTCCTCTTGCTCCTCGTCCTTGCGACTCCCTCGGCTTCGAGCGCGGACGGCGCCTTCCTCGACGTGACGCTCGCTGCAGGCGTCTCCTATCTGCACCACCAGGCGAATCCGTTCGAAAGCTGCCTGTTGATCTCGGGTTCCTTTTGCGCGCCCGAACGGATGGCCGGCGGCGCGGCCGTCGCAGACGTGGACGGCGATGGTGATCTCGACTTGTTTGCGACGCGGCTCGAAGGACCGAATCTGCTCTTCTGCAATCGCCTCGCCGAAACGGGAACCGCGACCTTCGAGGATTGCAGCGCGTCGTCTGGGCTCGATCCCATCGCCGTGAACGGCAACGGCGCCGCCTTCGGCGATCTCGACGGGGATGGCGACGCGGATCTCTACGTCACCGCGATCGCGACGTCGCGCTTCTTCTTGTTCGTGAACGACGGCGCCGGGCACTTCACGGAAGACGCCGTCGCGCGCGGCGCGGCCGTCGCGTCGACTTTTTCGCACGCTGGCTTCGGCGTCGAGCTCGGCGACTACGACGGCGACGGCTGGCTCGACATCCACACCAACGAATGGGGATCGCTCTACTTCGCCACGGTCGGTGGCGAGACCGATCATCCGGTACACATGCGGCTGTTGCACAACCGGGGCGCGACACAGCCGGGTTTCTTCGACGACGTGACGGCGGCCGCCGGCGTCGCGATCCCGCTCGAGGATGCATGGGGCTTCTCGTCGGCGTTCCGGGATCTCGATGGCGACGGCCGGCTCGATCTGGCAATCGCCGCCGACTTCGGCACCAGCAAGCTGTTCTGGAACGACGGCGACGGCACCTTCAGCGAAGGCGGCGCCGCCGCGGGCGTCGCGACCGACGAGAACGGCATGGGATCCACACTCGGCGACGTCGACGGCGACGGCGATCTCGATTGGTTCGTGACGTCGATCTACGACCCCGCTGGCCCCTGTCCAGAGCCCACGTGTCCGTTCGGCGCGAGCGGGAATCGCTTCTATCGCAACGACGGCGGGCGCGTCTTCAGCGATCAGACCGGCACGGCAGCGACGGGCCTGCGCGACGGCGGCTGGGGCTGGGGTACGGCGTTCTTCGACTACGACCTCGACGGCGATCTCGATCTCGTGATGACGAATGGTGTCGACTTCCCCGACACGACCAGCGAGGACGCCTATCACGACGACCGGCTGCGGCTTTGGCGCAACGACGGTGCCGGAGCCTGGGGCGAGGTGGCGCTGGCCGAGGGCCTCGCCGATACGGGCTCCGGCAAGGGACTGCTCGTCTTCGACTATGACGCCGACGGCGATCTCGATCTGTTCGTCGTCGACAATGCCTCGACGCCGGTGCTCTACCAGAACCAGACGCGCGCGGTCGGCGGCCCCCATTGGCTGCGCGTGCGCGTGCTGAACGATGCCGGCAGCGATGCGCTCGGCGCCCGCGTGACGCTGCATCCGGAGGGCGCGGCGGCGCAGCTGCGCACGATCGCGAGCACGTCGCTCTTCCTCGGCTGGAGCGATCCGGCCGCGCACTTCGGACTCGGCGCTGCCGCCGTGCCCGTAGAACTCGAAGTGCAGCTGCCGGGCGCGCTGAACCCGATCGTTCTGCTGCTCGCAGCCAACCAGCTGGATCGCACGATCACCGTCCCGGAGCCGGCTGCATCCGGCGCGTGTGCGTGCCTCGCGATCGCGGTGCTGCGCGTGCTCGTCCGGCGCCCGGCCAGCGGCTAGGTTCGCCAAATACTCGCGACCGGGGGAATGCCATGAACAGTTTCGAGACTCGCCGCACGCTGCGCGCAGGCGGCCGCGACTACGAAATCCATTCGCTCCCGGCGCTCGCCGCGCGCGGTCTCGCGGTCGATCGGCTGCCGTTCTCGCTGCGCATCCTGCTCGAGAACCTGCTGCGCAATGAGGACGGTCGCAACGTCACGCGCGAGTCGATCGAGGCGCTGGCGCGCTGGGATGCCAACGCGCAGCCCGAGCGCGAGATCAGCTTCTTGCCGGCGCGCGTCGTGCTGCAGGATTTCACCGGCGTGCCGTGCGTGGTGGATCTCGCCGCGATGCGCGACGCGATGGGCGCGATGGGCGGCGACCCGAACAAGATCAATCCGCTGCAGCCGGTCGAACTGGTGATCGACCACTCGGTGCAGGTCGATGCGTTCGGCACGCCCGACGCGCTGCGCACGAACGTCGCGCGCGAGTTCGAACGCAACCGCGAACGCTACGTATTCCTGCGTTGGGGCCAGTCGGCGCTCGACGGCCTGAAGGTCGTCCCGCCCGGCACCGGGATCGTGCACCAGGTGAACCTCGAGTACCTGGCGCGCGTGGTGATGGCAGGGGTGGGACCCGCAGCGAAGACCGGATTGCCAAAGGCCTACTTCGACACGGTGGTCGGCACCGATTCCCACACGACGATGATCAACGGACTCGGCGTGCTCGGCTGGGGCGTCGGCGGCATCGAGGCGGAAGCCGCGATGCTCGGGCAACCGGTCGCGATGCTGGTGCCGCGCGTGATTGGCGTGAAGCTCAGCGGCAGGCTGCGCGAGGGCGTCACCGCGACCGATCTGGTGCTGCGCGTGACGCAATTGCTGCGCAAGCACGGCGTTGTCGGCTGCTTCGTCGAGTTCTTCGGGCCCGGCATGGCGGCGCTGTCGCTGGCCGATCGCGCGACGATCTCGAACATGTGTCCCGAGTACGGCGCCACCTGCGCGATGTTTCCCGTGGATGCCGAGACGCTGCGCTACCTGCGGCTTTCGGGTCGCAGTGACGCGCAGGTGGAACTCGTCGAGGCGTACATGCGCGAACAGGGCGTCTTCCATGACGCCGCGACACCCGAAGCGACCTACTCGGAACGCCTCGAGATCGACCTCGCGAGCATCGTGCCGAGCATCGCCGGGCCGATCCGTCCGCAGGATCGCGTCGCGCTCAACGACGCGAAGGCTTCTTTCGCGAGCGCGCTGCCGGAACTGGCGAAGGGTGTCGCGGCCGATGCGGCGATCGAGATCGACATGGACGGCGCGCGCGCCACGTTGCGACATGGCTCGGTGGTGATCGCGGCGATCACCAGCTGCACCAACACCTCGAATCCGAGTGTGATGCTCGCGGCCGGGCTGCTCGCGAAGAAAGCGGTGCTGCGCGGACTCGAAACGCCGCCGTGGGTGAAGACGTCGCTCGCGCCGGG
>JANLTC010000306.1:0-27329 GCA_031362725.1 Deltaproteobacteria bacterium
GGCCGCTCTCGTCGAGGTCGCAGAGGGCGAGGTTCGCGCCGCGCCGCGCGAACGCGAGCGCGCTGGCGCGGCCGATGCCGCTGCCGGCGCCAGTGACGAGCGCGGTGCGATCGCGCAGGTTCGTGACGTCCACCGCGCGCTAATCCAGGTCGTCGGTCTGGAACGGCACCGCGCCGGTGCCACGGAAGACGTTCTTCAGCAGCTTGCCGGCCGGATTGCGCGGCAGCGGCTTGTCGGTGAACTCGACGAACTCGGGCACCTTGAAGTTTGCCATGTGCGCCGCGACGTGACGCTTCACGGCGTCTTCGCCGAGCTGCGATTCGGGGCGCCGGAAGACGATCGCCTTCACGCGCTCGCCGAGTTCCGGGCACGGCACGCCGATCACGCAGGCCTCGTCGATCTCCGGGTGCGACGCGAGCACGTTCTCGATCTCGGTGCAGTACACGTTCTCGCCGCCGCGGATGATCATGTCCTTGGCGCGGTCGGCGATGAAGAAGAAACCTTCGGCATCGCGGGTGCCGAGATCGCCGGTGCGCAGCCAGCCGCGGACGACGGTCTCGGCCGTCGCGTCGGGGCGATTCCAGTAGCCGGGCGTGATGGTGGGTCCGTAGAGCTGCAGTTCGCCGAGTTCGCCATCGGGCAGCGGATTGCCGTCCGCATCGCCGATCTGCATGTCGAGGATCGGCAGCGGGCGCCCGATCGAGCCGCCGCGACCGATCAGGTCCTTGCCACCGTTCAGCGTCGCGACGCCGTGGGTCTCGGTGAGTCCGTAGGCGTTGGTGAGGTTCTCCTTCACCGGCAGCACTTCGCGCGCGCGCGCAAGCGTGTCGGGCGGCATCGGCGCCGCGCCGAACGAGACGGCGGTGAGACTCGAGAGATCGTATTTCGCGACGTCGGCGTGGTGCACCACGCGGTGCACCATCGTCGGCACGCTGCCCCACGTGGTGACGCGCTCGCGCTCGATCGTCTGCATCACCTTCACCGGATCGAACTTGCCTTCGAGGAAGACGAGCTTCGCGCCGACGCTGAGCGCGGTACAGGTGACCGAGTGCAACCCGCCGACATGGAAGAGCGGCGTCGTCAGCAGGTTCGTCATCTGGCCGCCGCCGGACGGCATCGGGGAGCCGCCTCCCATCAGCGCACCGGCGAGACCCGAGAACACGATGCCGACGCACTGCGCGACTGTGCCGCGGTGTGTGGTGATGCAACCTTTGGGGCGCCCCGTGGTGCCGGACGTGTAGAGGATCACGAAGGGATGGTCTTCGTCGATCGGCTCGCTCGGTTCGGTGTCGCGCGGTTGCATCAACTCCGCGATCGGCACGGTGCCGCGCGGCGCGCTCTTGCCGATGAAGAAGATCTTCTCGAGGTTCGGCAGCTTGCCGGCGAGCTTTTCGACGCGCGGCCAGAGGCGCTCATCGACGACCAGGAAGCGCGAACCCGAATCGGTGAGGCCGTACTCGATCTCCTCGGGCGCCCACCAGCCGTTCATGCCGACGCCGATTCCGCCGACCGAAGTCGCGCCAAAAAGCGCGATCAGCCAGTCCGGCGAGTTCATTGCGAGGAGTGCGATGCGATCGCCGGAGCGCAGGCCGTGGTCGTCGCGCAGTGCAGCCGCCGTACCCCAGACGAGCTTCGTGAACTCTCCATACGAGATGCGCCGCTCGCCATGCACCATGCAGGGCGCGTCGCCGCGCAGCCCGGCGTTGCGAACCTTCTCGCGCATCGAGCGCTCGCGGTTCTTCCAGTTCTTCGTCGGGCGGCCGCCGACCATCTCCGTGACGATCTCGAACGGCGCTCCGGGACCGGTGAGCTGGGCGGTGACTTCGGCGTAGGTCGGCATGGGCGCGCTCCGATGGGCAAGGGAGCGCGAGGCTACCGCAGGATCCGGCGGGTCAGCCGGGTGGCTGCGTCGCAGTCCGGGCGTCGCTGCGCGGCAGCGGTCCGACACTCGCCTCGATCCGCGCGCGGGCGGGTTCGCAGCGCATTCCGCCGCCATCCTGGCAGCGACGCCAGATCGACGTGAGCGCGTCGAACGAGAACGGCGCGCCGTAGAAGTAGTACTCGATGAACAGATCAGAGAGGCGTCCCGCTTCTCGCGGGTCGATCGCTTCGGTGGTCTCGAGATCGGGGTGGAAGAACGACGCGAGCGTCTGCAGCGTCTGCGCCCCGAGGTGACGGCGAAATGGGACTTGCGTCAGCAGCCCCATCAGGACTTCGTCGCGGGCGGGCGACGTTTCGATTTCTCCGAGCCACCGCGCCATCAACGTCGCGCACACCCAGGGTCGCGTCTTGCAGGCCTCGGTCAGCAGTTCGTGGTGCACGGTGTCGGACAACTTTCCGCCCACGTGTCGCGAGTAGGCCCGCAACAGCGAGTGCTCTGCGCCGATCGCCCTCGCGGTGGGTCTCAGGGCGACGGGCAGATCGGACTGCTGGCCGCGGAAGAACGCACGCGCCGCGCGATAGCTCAGCACCGGGTGCAGGATCGTGTGCACGTCGCCACGCCAGCCGGCCGCATTCGCGACGCCGAGCGGCAGAAGCTCGTGCACCAGCAGCGCGGGAAAGTCGCCGATTCCGGCGCGTCCGAGTGCGCTCCGCATCGCGGGCTGGTTGAAGGTGGCCTGCAGCCGCCCCACGTCGAGCAGGCGCGGCAGATCGGGGTCGTTGAAGCCGAGCAGGATCAGGTCCGGGCCCAGCGTGTACCAGACGGCGACATGATCGAATACCGACGCATAGGTGCGCAGCACGAGTTCGACGACGGACGTGTCGTTCTCGTAGCAGTGAAACCACTGCGCGTAGACGCCGCCGGGCCGCAGCCGGTTCTTCGCCGCGCTGAGAAATTCCTTGGAGAAGAGCATCTCGATCCCCGCGACCCACGGGTTGCTCGGCTCGGAGGCGATGATGTCGTAGCGCTGATTGGAGCGGAGCAGCGCGCGGTAGGCGTCGGAGACGACCACCTGGGTCTTGCCGTTCGTCAGCGCGTGCTGGTTCTTCGCCTCGAAGAATTTGGCCGCATCGATCACACCGGGCGAAATCTCCGCGACCGTCACGTCGCGCATCGTCGGGATCTTCGCCAGCTCGCCCACGGTCACGCCGGTGCCAAAGCCGATCACGAAGCCGTGCTCGGCCTGCCTCGCGAAGAGCGCCGGGATCAGCGCGGCGAGCGCCATCGTCGGATAGTCGAACGCGATCGAACCGTCGGGTTTGCCGTTCGTGACGATTGCGGGATCGGGACCGGTCGGCAGCAGCGTCTCGCGCACCGCGACCGAGGAATTGGGATCATCGTCATAGAACGCGATCCGCGTGTTGGCGGTCGATTGCTTGAAGAACTCCTGCGGCCCGAGGCTGTCTTCCGCACGCGGTTGTCGCAGTCGGAACGCCGCCGCGGCGAGCGGGTTCGGGTCCCAGCGCGGCATCAGCGTCACCGCCGTCAGCGCGGGCACGAGCAGGATCAACAACGCGCCGACGCGCGGCAGCGCGAAGATCTGCACCGTCAGCAGCGTGGCAGCCGTGACGACCGCCGCGAGGGCGACCTGGTAGACGCGATCGAGGTCGAGCCAGAAGAAGAGCAGGTAGCCGCCGAGCAGCGCGCCGAGCAGCGAACCGACCGTGTTCCACGAATAGAGCTTGCCCGCTGCCGCACCGAGATCGCCGACCTGGCGCTTCAGGTGATGGAAGATCAGCGGCAGCGCCGCGCCCGAGAGCCCGATCGGGATCGCGAGGATCGCGAGCGAGAGCGCGAACACGGTGAGATGAAACGGGTAGAACGCGCCGTCGATGTCGCGGAACCAGGAGCGCACGATGTGCGCCCAGTAGGGCGCGTAGTTCAGTGGCGCGTAGAGCAGCGCCATGCCGAGCGCCAGCAGCCACTGTGTCGCGACGATCAGGCCGCCCGGGATGCGCGGCAGCGCCGCGACCGTGAACGAGCCCAGCGCGATGCACAGCACGAACACCGCGACGACCATCGAGAACGTGAAGTTCGACGATCCGAGCGAGAGTCCGCCGACGCGGATCAGCACGGTCTGGAAACACATCGCGGCGAAGCCCACCAGCAGCGCGACGACCGCGTAGAGACCGAGGGCCGCAGGGGCGGCGCTCGCGTCACCATCCGGCGTCAAGGCGACGTGCGCGTAGCGCCGCCGGCCGATCGCGAGGAACGTCGCGCCCGCCGCGAGATTCACGGTGCCCATCGCGATCACCACCCACTCGAGACCGAGCCACGGGATCAGCACGAAGGACGCGGCCAGCGCGCCGAAGAAGGCGCCCGCGGTGTTGAACGCGTAGACCTGCGCGTGCAGGCGCGTCGCGTCGGCGAGGTTGCGCGAGAGCGCCTGCGTGAGGATCGGGATCGTGCCGCCCATCAGCACCGCGGGCGGCAGGATCAGCAGCGCCGAGAGCAGCACATCGAGTGCGAAGCCGAGGCCGCCGGCCTGGTGCGGGATCGCGAGCGAGAGCCAGCGCACGCTGCCGAAGAGCGTCGGGAACAGCCAGGCGCTGAGCCCGATGCTGCCTTCGATCGCCCCGTAGAGCATCAGCAGGCGGGGCGCTTCGCCGCGCGCCTCGGCGCGCTCGACGACGCGACGGGTGACGACGCCGAACACCGAGTAGCCGATCGAGAGTCCGCCGAGAAACAGCGCGAGCACGGCAGCGGTGGCCTCGCCATGCGAGCCGAGCAGCGTCGCCAGGTACTTTTGCCAGGCCACCTCGTAGACGAGGCCACTGAAGCCCGTCAGCACCGTGAGCATCAGCGCGGTCGCGCGCACCAAACCGTCCACTCGAATTGGCCTCCTACTGGATTGCTTCGCCGCGTCGACCGGTCCGATGCGCGGCGCAAAGCGCGCCGCGCGCCGTGCCCGTGAATCGTGAGGCGCGCATTGTGGCACAGGGTGACGGTCACGACTCCGCGGGCGCGCGTCGCGAGCGCGCACCAGCGACCCTATCCTGCCGCCCCTGATGACGCGTCGCTCGATCGGAATCGTCTACGAACTGCTCGACGCGTATCCGCGGCGCCCCGGCGATCCGCCGGATGCGCATGTCGAGTACGAGCCCGAAGCGACGCTGCTCGCGCTCGAGGCGGCGATCGAGCGCCTCGGGCACCGGCCGGTGCGACTCGGCCGTCCCCACGATCTGCTCGATACCGCCGCCAAGCGCGATATCGCGGTCGATGCCGCGCTCTGCATCGCCGAGGGTTTCGGCAGCCGCAACCGCGAAGCGTGGGCTCCCGTCCTGCTGGAGATGCTCGGCATTCCGCAGCTCGGCTCGGATGCGCTGTCGCTGTCGTTGTCGCTCGACAAGGCGTGGACGCGCGCGGTGGTCGCGGCGGCCGGCGTACCGGTGGCGCCGGGTTGCGTGCTGCGATCACGCGCCGAGGCGGCATGCGCGGCGCCGCCGGGCGGCTTTCCGTGTTTCGTGAAGCCGCGCTGGGAAGGGACTGCGAAGGGCATCGACCGCAGCTCGCGCGTCGCGTCGCGCGACGAGTTGATCGCCGCCGTGGCGCGCATCGTGTCGCGCTACCGGCAGCCGGCGCTGGTCGAGCACTTCCTCGAGGGTCCCGAATACACCGTGACGGTGATCGGCAACGATCCGCCGCGCGCGCTTCCGATCCTGCAACGCGCGCTCGAGGTCGAGACGAAGATCGGCCTGCACGCGGTCGATACGCCGCTATCGCCGCTGCAATACGTGGTTCCGGGAGCGTTCGACGCGGCACTCGAAAGCCAGCTCGCAGACCTCGCGATCCGCGCCTACGACGCGCTCGAGTGCCGCGATTTCGCGCGCGCCGACTTCAAGTGCGACGCGGCCGGCGCGCTGTACTTCCTCGAGATCAATCCGCTGCCGACCTTCGCGCCCGACGCGTCATTCGGGATCCTCGCCGAAGTGATGAACCGCACGCACGAGGATCTGGTCGCCGAGGTGCTGGCGATCGGCCTTCGCCGTCTCGGACTCTCTTGATGAAGCGATCGCCTGTGCGCGTACCGCCCGGCGTCGCCGCGTGCGACTTCCGCGACTGGACCTGGCAGATGCAACACCGCGTGCGCAGCGCCGACGAGCTGGCTGCGTTGGTGCGATCGACCGACGACGAGCGTCAGGCGATCGTCGCGCTGGCCGAGCGTTTCCGCTTCGTGATCACGCCGTACTACGCATCCTTGATGGACCCGGACGATCCCGATTGCCCGATCCGCCGCCAGGTGGTGCCGCGGCTCGCCGAACTCGAGGATCCGGTCGGGCTCGCCGATCCGCTCGACGAAGTCGCGCATTCGCCGGTGAAGAACGTCGTGCGCGTCTACGCCGATCGCGTCGCGTTCTGCGTGAACAACGAGTGCGCGCTCTATTGTCGTTACTGCCTGCGCAAGCGCATGGTCGGCGAGCCCGAGTGGGCGATGAAGCAGCGCGAGCTGCGGGTCGCGCTCGATTGGATCCGCGCGACGCCCGCAATCCGCGACGTGCTGCTGACGGGGGGCGATCCGTTGGTCTTCTCCGACGACAAGCTCGGCTGGCTGCTCGACGAATTGCGCGCGATCCCGCACGTCGAGGTGATCCGGCTCGGCACGCGCCTGCCGGTGACGCTGCCCTATCGCGTGACCGATGCGCTGTGTCGACTGCTCGAACGCCATCACCCGATCTGGGTGAACACGCACTTCAACCATCCGAAGGAACTGACCGCCGACGCCGCCGAGGCCATCGACAAGCTCACCCGCGCGGGGTGCCCGGTCGGCAACCAGAGCGTGCTGCTGCGCGGCATCAACGACGACGTCGAGACGATGAAGGCGCTGTGCGAAGGACTCGTCCAGATGCGGGTGCGCCCGTACTACTGCTATCAGGCGCAGCTGCTCGAGGGAACCGCACATTTCCGCGTGCCGATCGAGCGCGGTGTCGAGCTGTTTCGCGCGCTGCGCGGTCGCACCAGCGGGTTCGCGATTCCGCTCTACGTGCTCGACACGCCGTACGGAAAAGTTCCGCTCTCGCATGCGTATCTGCGCGGGCGCGACGGCGACGACATCGTCGTCGAGAGCTACGACGGTCGCATCTGGCGCGAACCGAACCCGTTGTGAGCGACACACCCGGATTTCGCCGCGACGAGGCGCGCGCCGCGGGGATCCCCGCAGCGGCGGCGTTACTCGCTGGAAGCGTATTGCTCTCCCGCGTGCTCGGCTTTGCGCGGGAGTCCCTGCTCGCATACCAGCTCGGCGCCAGCGGGCAGGCCGACGCCTACTACGCGGCCTTCCAGCTGCCCGATCTGCTGAACTATCTGCTGGCCGGCGGTGCGCTGTCGATCGCTTTCCTGCCGCTCTACACGCGCATCCGCACCGACCAGGGCGAAGCCGCGGCCGACCGGCTACTCGCAACCGTGCTCGGCACGCTCGGCGCGATCGCAGCGCTGGTCACGGTCGCCATGTGGTTCGGGGCCGATGCGCTGGTGGCGTTGCAGTTCCCACGCTTCGATCCGGAAAAGCGCGCGCTCACGGCGCACCTGACACGGATCGTGTTGCCGGCTCAACTGTTCTTCCTGGCGGGGGGCGTCATCCAGGTGCCGCTGCTGGCGCGGGGTCGCTTCGTCGCGGCCGCCGTCGCGCCGCTGTTCTACAACGGCAGCATCATCGCTGCGGGGCTGCTGCTGGCGCCGCGCATCGGCGTCGAAGGATTCTCCTGGGGCGCTCTCGTCGGCGCCGTGCTCGGGCCATTCCTGGTTCCCTGGTTCGACGCGCGACGTCGCGTGCGTGTGTGGCTTCGGGTGGCGCCGCTCGACCCGATGTTCCTCCGCTACCTCCTCGTCGCCGCGCCGCTGATGTTCGGACAGACGCTGCTGACGGTCGACGAGTGGTACGACCGCTGGTTCGGAGGGCTGCTCGGCGACGGCGTGATCGCGCATCTTGCCTATGCGCGAAAGTTGATGCAGGTGCCGGTCGCCGTCGTGGGCCAGGCGATCGGCGCTGCGGCGCTACCGACGCTCGCGGCGCTGTACGCCTCCGGCAAACGCGTCGAACTCGATCGCGTGGTACTCGTCGCGCTGCAAGCGGGCGTCGCGCTCGCGCTGCTTGCGGCGGCGGGCGCGTTCGCATTCGCGGAGCCGCTCGTGCAGTTGCTGTATCAGCACGGCGCGTTCAATGGCGCCGACGCGCGGGAGGTGGCGCGTCTGCTGGCGGTCTTCGCGCTGGCGGTGCCAGCCTGGGTTGCGCAGCAGATCGCGTCCCGCGCCTTCTACGCACGCGGCGATACCTGGCGGCCGATGGCACTCGGGACTGCCGTCGCAGTGCTCGCGATTCCGCTCTACGCAGCATTCGGGCGCCGCTACGGCGCGTTCGGTCTGGCGATGGCGGGCGCGCTCGGGATGAGCGCGAACGCGCTCGCAACGGTACTGCTGGCGCGTCGGTTCCACGGAGGACCGGCGCTGGGTCCGCTCTGGAACAGCAGCGCGCGCGCGGCTGCGGTCGCGATCGCAGCGGGCGCAACGGGGCACGCGCTGGTTCGCGGCGATCCGGGAACGCTCGGGGCGGCTCGGGATCTGGCACTCGGCGGCGCCGCATTCGGCGCGGTGGCAGGCGTCGCGATCGCGCTCTTCGGTGACGATAGTCTGCGCGGCGCGGTGCGCCGGATCGTGCAGCGGTCGATCCGCCGCCGTCCCTGATCGCGCCGTCGCTTTGTGACCTGCCCTACACCGGCGCGACCGTGCGATGCAGTGGCCGCAGATCGGTTGTCGATCGACGGAGGAGGAGCAGCAGGCATCGGCGCAGCTGGCTACTTCGGCGCTCGCCTTGCCGCCGTCGCGCGCGCGGCCTAGTTTGCCCCCGGGCGCGTAGCTCAATTGGCAGAGCAAGAGACTCTTAATCTCTAGGTTCGGGGTTCGACTCCCCGCGCGCTCACCACCTGACCTCATGATCTCGCTTTGCCGCCGGACGGCGGCTCGCCAACACGAGTCAGGTGACGCCTCGGTCAGGTTTTGAACGTGCATGCCGGGGTGGCGGAACTGGCAGACGCAGTGGCCTTAGGAGCCACTGTCCGAAAGGACGTGCAGGTTCGAGTCCTGTCCCCGGTACCACCATTTGCATCGAGCGAGAGAGCAGAGGTTGGAACGCATGAGTACCAACGCGTCCGCAGACGAGCTTCGCGTCGAGAGTCGCCAGGAAGGCGCGATCACGCGCTGGATCGATGTCGAAGTACCGGCTTCGCGCGTGGCGACTGCATTCGAGCGCGCCTATCGAGGGCTCGCGCGATCGGCCCGCGTGCGCGGCTTTCGGCCCGGCAAGGCGCCGCGTTCTGTGCTCCAGAAAATGTACGGGCCGGCGATCGCGGAGGATCTCGAGCGCGAGCTGGTGGGCGAGACGCTCTCGGTCGCGCTCGAAAAGAGCGGGATCGAGCCGGTCTGCCAGCCGCAGGTCGAGTCCGAGGTGCCGAGCGAGGGGGCGCCGTTCGTCTATCACGCGCGGATCGAGGTGAAGCCAGCGTTCGAGCTGGGCGATGTGAAGGGGCTTCCGGCGCAACGCCCTGCGACTGCCGTCAGTGATGAGGACGTCGAGCGCGAACTCGCGTCCGTGCAACAACGCCAGGCGCAGTTCGTCGAGGAAACCGAGGGTGTCGGGGCGGCGACGGGCCACCTCGTCGTGATGGAGTTCGAGGGCCGCATCGACGGTGAGCTCTTCGAGGGTGGCGCCGCCAAAGACGTCACCGTGGAACTCGGTTCCGGCCAGCTGATTCCTGGTTTCGACGAGCAGCTGGTGGGCGCCGTCGCGGGCGAGGCGCGCATCGTGCGCGTGCGCTTCCCGGACGACTATGGCAAGGCCGATCTGGCGGGCAAGGACGCCGAGTTTCATGTGCAGGTCGGTTCGTTGCGACGCCGCGAGGTGCCGGTGCTCGACGACGAGTTCGCGAAGGATCTCGGTGCCGAGTTCGAGACCCTCGAGCAGGTTCGGGCGAAGATCCGCGAATCGCTCGTCGCGTCGCGCGAACGCGCATCGCGCGCAACCGTGCGTCGGACGTTGCTCGATGCGCTGATCGAGCGCGTGCCGTTCGAGGTGCCGCCGGGTCTCGTCGAGGAACGCCTCCAGCGCAGGCTCCACAATGCCGCACACGATCTCGGTGAGCGCGGTGCTCGTGGCGAAGCAGTCGAGCGACAGATGGCACGCTGGGAGAACGATTGGCGCCCGCTGATCGAGCGCGAAGCGCGAGAGGAGTGGTTGCTCGCCGAGGTCGCACGCGTGCAGGGGATCGCCGCCGACGACGCGGAAGTCGATGCGCGCCTCGACCGCATCGCGGAAGAGCAGGGCACCGACGCCGCGAAAATGCGGAAGACGTATCGGGAAGCCGGCGTGCTCGACGCGATTCGGGGCCAGTTGCTGGAGGAAAAGGCCGTTGAATTCCTCTTGGGCGAAGCTAAGGTCGAAGAGCTCGCCGCCTCCTGACCGTCGAGCTCTCGACTCTCCCCCCGTGACTGAGCGCGATCGACGTCCACGCAGACGCTTCGAACGACGGTTCTTGGACTTGCGATTCGGTTGCGCCCGTTGGATCTGCGACGTGGGTTCGCGCATTTTCGTCTGACGCGCCGCCCTTGGCGGTCGCAGGATGGGGTCGCGCGGGAGACCACTGGGAGTTCGCAATGCCGCTAGTTCCGATCGTGATCGAGCAGAGCCCGCGCGGCGAGCGCGCCTACGACATCTATTCGCGGCTGCTGAAAGAGCGCATCGTGATGCTCGGCAGTCCGATAGATGACGACATCGCCAATCTCGTCATCGCGCAGTTGCTGTTCCTGGAAGCCGAGGACCCCGAAAAGCCCGTTCATCTGTACATCAACTCACCAGGGGGGTCCGTGACCGCCGGGCTCGCCATCTACGATACGATGCAATACGTGCGCCCCGAGATCGCGACGTTGTGCATCGGACAAGCAGCTTCGATGGCCGCGTGGTTGCTCGCGGCGGGCGCGCCTGGACGGCGCATGGCGCTTCCCAACTCACGGGTGATGATTCATCAGCCGATGGGCGGGTTTCAGGGACAGGCAACCGACGTCGACATCCAGGCACGCGAAATCCTGAAGATCCGGCACCGGATGAATGAACTGCTCGCGGAACACGTTGGAAAGGCCGTCTCGCAGATCGCCAAGGATACCGAGCGCGACTACTATATGAGCGCTGACGAGGCCTTGGCCTACGGGGTGATCGATCAGGTGATGTCGGGCCGGTCTACCGCAGCGCCCGACGATCGGCCCGCGCGGTCGATATCCGGAGGCCAACGCGGGTGAAGAAGCGAGACGACAACGCCAACCTCTCGTGTTCCTTCTGCGGCAAGAGCCAACGCGAAGTCAAGAAGCTCATTGCAGGACCCACGGTCTACATCTGCGATGAGTGCATCGAACTCTGCAACGACATCATCGCCGAGGAGTACGGGCGCGAGGAAGTCCCCGCGCCGACCTCCAAGGTCCCGAAGCCGCGCGACATCAAGAAGACACTCGACGACTACGTGATCGGACAGGACCGCGCCAAGAAGATCCTCGCGGTCGCCGTTCACAACCACTATCGCCGCATCGAGAGCCACGGCTTCGTTGGCGATGTGGAACTCCAGAAGTCGAACATTCTGCTGCTGGGTCCGACTGGGAGCGGCAAGACGCTGCTGGCACAGACCCTCGCGAAGATCCTCGACGTGCCGTTCACGATCGCTGACGCCACCACGCTCACCGAGGCGGGTTACGTCGGCGAGGATGTCGAGAACATCATCCTGAATCTGCTGCAGGCGGCAAACTACGATGTCGAGCGGGCCCAGCGTGGCATCGTATACATCGACGAGATCGACAAGATCGCGCGCAAGAGCGAGAACCCCTCGATCACCCGCGACGTCTCGGGCGAGGGTGTGCAGCAGGCGCTGCTCAAGATCATCGAAGGCACCACCGCGAACGTGCCGCCGAAGGGGGGTCGCAAGCATCCCCAGCAGGAGTTCCTGCAGGTCGACACCACGAACATCCTGTTCATCTGCGGCGGCGCCTTCTGCGGCCTCGAGAAGCTGATCGAGCAGCGCATCGGCGTGAAGGGAATGGGCTTTGGCGCGGCAGTGATGCCGGCTGCGGGCAAGCGCCGCCTCGGCGATGTGTTGCGCGAGTGCCAGCCGGAAGACCTCCTCAAGTTTGGGATGATCCCCGAGTTCATCGGGCGTCTGCCGGTGATTGCCACACTCGAGGAACTGGACGAACGCGCGCTGATCTCGATCCTCACCGAGCCGCGCAATGCCCTCGTGAAGCAGTACCAGAAGCTCTTCGAGTTCGAAGAGGTCCGGCTGCGCTTCACGGAGGGAGCGCTCGGCGCGATGGCGCGTCAGGCACTGGTCCGCAAGTCGGGCGCTCGCGGACTGCGCGCAATCCTCGAGACCATCATGCTCGAGATGATGTACGACATCCCCTCTCGCGAAGACGTCGAGGAGGTGATCGTATCCGAGGAAGTCGTGGAGCAGAGTGCCGAGCCGCTACTCGTGCTGAAACACGAAGCGGAGTCGGCCTAGCCAAGCCATGGGAATCTTCAAGAGCGACGAGGACGAGGGACGAAGCAAGCTCAGAAGGCGCAAGGTCCTCCCGCTTCTTCCGCTACGCGACATCGTCGTCTATCCGCACATGGTCGTGCCGCTGTACGTGGGGCGGCAGAAGTCGATTGCAGCCGTCACCGAGGCGCGTAGCGGCGACGGCCATCTGTTGCTGGCCGCGCAGCGCCAGATCGCCCAAGAGGAGCCCTCGGAAGGCGACATCCACGCGATCGGCACGATCGGTTTGATCCTCCAACACGTGGCGCTGCCCGATGGCACGGTAAAAGTGATCGTCGAGGGCAAACAGCGCGCGCGGATCCGATCCTTCGTGCAGCCGGCGCCCTTCTTCTGCTGCGAGGTGGAGCCGCTCGAAGAAGGGGACGGGCTCGGAGTCGAGACCGAAGCGCTTGCGCGCAGCATCCGTGCGAGTTTCGAGAAGTACGTGAAGCTCAACCGGAAGATCCCGCCAGAGCTATTGAACTCGCTGGCGCAGATTCAGAGCGCCTCGCGCCTTGCGGACACCGTCGCGGCGCATTTGTCGCTGAAGCTCGAAGATCGCCAGCGCGTGCTCGAGATCGAATCTGCGTCCGAGCGCCTCGAAGAGGTCCATGGGCTGCTGCAAGGTGAAATCGAAGTCCTCGAGGTCGAAGGCAAGATCCGCACGCGCGTGAAGAAGCAGATGGAGCGCTCCCAGAAGGAGTACTACCTCAACGAGCAGATGCGAGCGATCCAGAAGGAACTCGGCGAGCGCGACGAGTTCAAGAACGAGATCCAGGAGCTCGAAGCTGCGCTCGCAAAGAAGAAACTCCCGAAGGACGCGCTCGCCCGCGCCAAGAAGGAGATCCGCAAGCTGAAGATGATGTCGCCGATGAGTGCCGAGGCGACCGTCGTGCGCAACTACGTCGATTGGATCCTGGCGTTGCCGTGGAACGAGTACAAGGACGAGAGGAAGGACATCGTCGAAGCGGAGCGCGTGCTCAACGAGGACCACTACGGCCTCGAGAAGCCAAAGGAACGCATCCTCGAGTACCTGGCCGTCCAGACGCTCGTCGAAAAGCTGAAGGGTCCGATCCTGTGCCTCGTGGGACCTCCGGGCGTCGGCAAGACCTCGCTCGGCAAGTCGATCGCCCACGCGACCGGCCGAGACTTCGTCCGCGTGTCACTCGGCGGCGTGCGCGATGAGGCGGAGATTCGCGGCCATCGCCGCACCTACATCGGTGCGCTGCCTGGCAAGGTGCTCCAGTCGCTGCGCAAGGCCGGCTCGTCGAATCCGGTCTTCTTGCTCGACGAAGTCGACAAGATGTCGATGGACTTCCGCGGCGACCCGTCGGCCGCTCTGCTCGAAGTGCTCGACCCCGAACAGAACCACACATTCGGCGATCACTACCTCGACATCGACTACGACCTGTCGCGCGTAATGTTCGTGTGCACCGCGAATCTGCTGCACCAGATCCCGCGGCCGTTGCAGGACCGCATGGAAGTCATCCAGCTCCCCGGCTACATCGAAGTCGAGAAGCTGGAAATCGCGCGTAATTTCCTCGTTCCGAAGGTCGTCGAGGCCAACGGACTCGAGCCGCGTCATGTGGAGTTCACCGACGCCGGGCTGCTCGACGTGATCCGCTACTACACGCGCGAGTCGGGTGTGCGCAGTCTCGAGCGCGAGTTGGCTGCAATCTGCCGCAAGATCGCGCGTGAGGTGGTCCGGGAAGGCGTCGCGGGGGCCAAGAAGCGCCGCGTGACGCCCGCCGTCGTGCGCAAGCTGCTCGGCGTCCAGAAGTTCCGCTACGGGATGAAGGAACTCGAAGATCGCATCGGGGTCTGCACGGGTCTCGCGTTCACCGAGACCGGCGGCGAGCTGCTGCAGACGGAAGTCTCCGTGACGCCCGGCGGTGGCAAGCTGCAGATTACCGGACGCCTCGGCGAAGTGATGCAGGAGTCAGCCAATGCGGCGATGTCCTACGTGCGCTCGCGCGCCAAGCAGCTCGGTCTCGCGCGCGATTTCTATTCCAAGATCGATATCCACGTGCACGTACCCGAGGGCGCGACACCCAAGGACGGTCCTTCCGCGGGCATCACGATCGCGACGACGATCGCGTCGGCGCTGACGCGTGTACCGATCCGCGCCAACGTAGCGATGACCGGCGAGATCACACTGCGCGGCCGCGTGCTTCCGATTGGCGGTCTCAAAGAGAAGCTCATTGCGGCGCATCGCGGCGGCCTCGACACGGTGATCATTCCGAAGGAAAACGAGAAGGATCTGAAGGAGATCCCCGCGAACGTGAAGCGCGATGTGCGGATCGTGCTCGTCGAACACATGGACGAGGTGATCGCGACCGCACTCGTGCTGGACAACCCGGGTCGCTTCCTCCACGAGGGCGATCACGCGATCGAAGAGATCTACGAGGTTCCGGCCGTCGTTCCGCATCCGGAGCCCGAGCGGCCGAGCCCCTCCGAAGTCAACTAGTCCGCGGGCGCGTAGCTCAGCTGGTAGAGCACCTGGTTTACACCCAGGGGGTCGGCGGTTCGATCCCGTCCGCGCCTACCAATCGCATCGATTGCGGCGGATACGGGCTGCGCTGGCGGAGCGTGGTGGATAGACTC
Organism: Deltaproteobacteria bacterium; assembly: GCA_031362725.1. Taxonomy (GTDB): domain Bacteria; phylum Myxococcota_A; class UBA9160; order UBA9160; family PR03; genus PR03. Next base: position 15,091 of record JANLTC010000306.1, read on the forward strand.
GCGCTCCCTTTGTTCCACGAATCGACAGGGAGATCGCGATGAGCACGTTGCCGCCGGCTGGCACTTCGGCAGAGGATTTCTTCGAGCGTTTCGTTCTCGACGCCTTCAAGGCCAACCCCTTGCCCGATGACGCCAAGGAGATCGACGTCACGCTCGGCGTGAAGCTCGACGGCGACGGTGGCGGCGAGTGGCGCTTCCACCTGAATCGCGGCGAGATGAAGATCGCGCGCGGCTCGACCGAGGACGCCGCGTTCACGCTGATCCAAAGCGTTGCCGACTGGCGCGGTGCGCTCTGGGAGGGACGCGGTGGTGTGTTCGGCCGCCAGTCGCAGTCGATGTTCCAGCCCGGTGCCGGCGCCGGCGCGGCGGGCGGCATGTCGCCGGCGGCGCTGGCTCAGCTGCAGGCACTGCGCGGCGTGATCCGCATGGTCGTGACGGGCGGCCCGGGCGGTGACTGGATGGTGAACTTCAAGCTCGGTCCGGGCCCTGTGCCGGCGGATCCGACCACCACCGTGACGATCGCAGCGGCCGATGCCGACGCGCTCGAGCGCGGCGAACTCGATCCGATGCAGGCGTTTATGTCGGGCAAGATCATGGTCGCTGGCGACATGACATTGATGATGCAGATGCAGGCAATCCAGATGCAGGCCCAGGCGATGGCGCAGGCGAAGAAGGCCTGACGCAGCGACTCATCGGCTTTGCGGCGTCAGGGTGGATTGGCTAACAACCGCCCCCTTCGCGGCGAGATCGCGGGGCGGTAGTTCAATTGGTTAGAACGCCGGCCTGTCACGTCGGAGGTTGCGGGTTCGAGTCCCGTCCGCCCCGCCACTCGCCGCCGCGCTCGCCGCGCAGCGATCTGATCGGAGACGGTCCGATCGCTGCGACCCCGCCGGTGGTCGCATGGTGCAAGCCGCGTCCGACCCCACCATCTCCCAAGTCGCGCAAGCGTCCGGCCGAAGGCCCTGACGGTGGAGCCGGAAGGGCCGGATCGGGGGTTTCCTGCAGGGCAGCGTGCTCGTCATCGACGACTCGAGTTCGGCGCGTCTCGAGATCCGTGCGGTCCTCGAGCGCTCTCGGCTCTTTGCTCGCATCCTCGAAGCCGTCGATGGCCTCGCCGGCCTGCGGATGCTGCTCGCGGAACCCATCGACGCCGTGATCTGCGATCTCGAGATGCCCGGCCTCGACGGTGAGAAGCTGTTGCGGGCGCACCGCTCGCGACCCGACGGCATGGATGTGCCGTTCCTCTTCCTGACCGCCGAGCGTGATCCGGATCGCATGGCCCGGCTGCTGCGCGCCGGGGCCACGGACACGATCCAGAAGCCTTTCCATCCCGCCGAACTGCTCGCGCGACTCGAGATCCACTTGCGTTTGCGCCGTTTGCAAGCTGAGTTGCGCGACAAGAATGCGATGCTCGAGCGCGTCTCCACCACGGACCCAGTGACGGGTTTGCGTACGCGACGCTACGTCAATGAAGTCCTGTCGATCGAGGTGATGCGCGCAAGTCGCTATCGCACGCCGCTCGCGGTGGCGATGTGCGACCTCGACCACTTCAAGCGCGTCAACGACGCGTTCGGTCACCCCGCTGGCGACGCCGTGCTCGCAGCCGCCAGTGCCGTGATCCGTCGTACGCTCCGCGCAACGGACAGCGCCGGTCGTTTCGGCGGCGAAGAATTCCTTCTCGTGTTGCCGGGGACGGAGCTCGATGGCGCGGCCATGCTCGCCGAGCGAGTCCGTGCTGCGATCGAGGGCACGGAGTTCGACGTTGGCGCGGCAGTGTCGCATTCCATCACGATCAGCATCGGTGTCGCCGCGCTCGGCGAAGGCCGGAGTGCGGACGCACTGGTAGCGGCTGCCGACGAAGCGCTCTACGAGGCGAAGGGTGCCGGGCGCAACCGCGTCGCCGCGGCCGACAACACGCTGCAGGGTCTTGACAGGCCGGGCGGGAAGACTAAACCGGCTCTTCGAGCAAGGAGACCGCAATGACCGATCCCGAGGGCGAGCAGGACGTCGATGCCGGGGAAGAGGAATACGAAGGGGAGCCGAGCAATCCCTTCGACAATCCGTACTTCCTGCCGGTGCTGCTCGCGGGATTCGCTCTCTGGTGTGGATGGGATGGTTTCGTCTCCGACAAGTTTCTCGATCGGCCCGGAACACTCTGGTTCAATCGCTCCGCGTTCCTGTTGCTCGGCTCGATCTCGGGCTGGATGACGATGCGTGCGCGGCGCGAGACCAACACGCCGAAGAGCGACGCTCCCTAGTTCAGCGATCGCGCGACGGGTGGCGCCGCGCGCGCGAACGCGCCAGCTGCTCGGCCAGTTTCCGCTCGGCGCCATTCTGCGTGGGCTCGTAGAACCGCGCCTCGTCGATCTGCGCGGGAAGGTTCCATGCGTCGACGAAGCCCCCCGGCTCGTCGTGTGGGTAGCGATAGTCGCGGGCGTGACCGAGTTCTCGCAGCAGCGCGGTGGGCGCATTGCGCAGGTGAAGCGGAACCGACGCTGCACCGTGTCGCCGCACCGCCTCCGTCGCGCGGTCGAGCGCCACGTACGACGCGTTGCTCTTCGGTGCGCACGCCAGGTAGGTGATCGCCTGCGCGAGATTGATGCGGGCTTCGGGCATGCCGATCCGCTCGATGGCTTGATAGGCCGCGACCGCCAGCGGCAGCGCCGCCGGGTCGCTGTTGCCGACATCCTCGGAAGCGAAGATCACCAGCCGTCTCGCCAGGAAGCGCGGATCCTCGCCGGCCTCGAGCATGCGTGCGGCGTAGTAGAGAGCGGCGTCCGGGTCGCTCGCGCGCAGGCACTTGATGAACGCCGACACGATGTCGTAGTGCTGCTCGCGATCGCGATCGTGGCGGAGCCATGCGCTCCCCGCGGCGCGCCGAATCACGTCGATGTCGATCTGCCGCGCAGTGGCGTCACTGGCGTTCGCGAGTTGCGCGGCGGACTCGAGCAAGCCGAGTCCGCGTCGCGCGTCGCCATCCGCTGCCGCGGCCAGCGCCGCGAGCGCGTCCGGCGCGACGTCCAGCCCAAGCGTGCCAAGTCCACGTTCGCGATCCGCGAGCGCTCGCGCGAGGAGTGCCGCGATCGAATCTCGGGAGAGCGGTGCGAGCGTGAAGACGCGACAACGCGAGAGCAGCGGCGCCACCACCTCGAATGACGGATTCTCGGTGGTGGCACCGATCAGCGTCACCGTGCCGCGCTCGACGTGGGGCAGCAGCGCGTCTTGCTGGGCGCGGTTGAAACGATGGATCTCATCGAGGAAGAGCACGGTTCGCCGGCCCGACCCACCCTCGCGCGCGGCGCGATCCGCGACCTCGCGAACGTCGCGCACACCCGCGGTGACGGCCGAGAGCGTAACGAGGGTTGCGCGCGCCGAGTCGCCCGCGAGCAGTCGCGCCAACGTCGTCTTGCCGCAGCCCGGTGGGCCCCAAAGGATCAGCGAGGGCAGGGCGCCCGACGCGGCGAGTTGACGCAGCGGACCATTCGGGCCGACGAGTTCGTCCTGTCCGACGACTTCTGCGAGAACACGCGGTCGCATGCGATCCGCCAGCGGCGCGTGCGAAGTGCGCGCGGCCTCATCGGCGCGGGGCGGATGCGCGCTGCCGGCGGTCGTTTGCAGATCGAAGAGCGGCAGCGATTCGTCACTCGGCATGGGCGGATGCTAATCGATGCGCTAATTCCCGAGCGACCCCCCACGAGGCAATGGATGGCGATTCGCACCGTTGGCGTGGCGATCAAGCCGGGCGAGCCGCGCGCACTCGAGGCGGTGCGGGATCTCGCGAAGTGGCTTGCAGAGCGTCGCATGCGCGCCCTCTTCGAGACCGATGCCGCCGCCGCGATCGGCGAAGTCGGGGTCTCGCGCGCGGCGATGGTGCGCGAAGCCGACCTGCTGATCGTGCTCGGAGGCGACGGCACGCTGCTCTCGGTCGTTCGCGCGCTCGGCGAACGCGCCGTGCCGATCCTCGGCGTCAATCTCGGCACGCTCGGCTTCCTGGTGGAAGTCTCGGTCGACGAAATGCACGAAGCGCTCGCCCGCGCACTCGATGGCGAAATGGCGATCGAACCCCGCATGCGGCTCGCGGTTCGGCTACTGCGCGACGGCCGCGAGCTTCGCAGCTGGCTCGCGTTGAACGACGCAGTGATCACGAAGGGCGCATCGGCGCGCATCGTCGACCTCGAAGCGCGTGCCGATGGCCAACTCGTCACCATCTACCACGCCGACGGGTTGATCGTCTCGACGCCGACAGGCTCGACCGCGTACACGCTCTCGGCGGGCGGGCCGATCCTGTTGCCCGGCGTGCCTTCGATGGTGTTGACGCCGATCTGCCCGCACGCGCTGACGCAGCGACCGCTCGTGCTTCCCGATTCCGCCGTGATCGAAGTCATCGTGCACCCGCGCGGCGGCGAGGTGCAGCTCGCGATCGATGGCCAGGAGGGTGCGCCGCTGCAGGACGGCGACCTCGTCGAGGTCCGGCGTTCCGAGCATCCGGCGATGCTGCTCGTATCGCCCAACCACTCGCGATTCGAAGTGCTCCGCAGCAAATTGCGCTGGGGCGAGCGGTGATCGAGTCGCTGCGGATCGAGAACCTCGCGGTGGTGGAGCACGCCGAGATCGAGTTCGGCCGGGGCCTGCACGCGCTCACGGGTGAAACGGGAGCGGGCAAGTCGATCGTACTCGGCGCACTCGCGCTGCTCGCGGGTGGTCGCGCGACCGCGGACGTGGTTCGCGACGGGGCGCGCGAGGCGCGCGTCGAAGCGGTGTTTCGCACCGACCGCGCACCCGATCTCGAAGCGGCCTTGCGCGAACGCGGTCTCGACGTCGAAGACCACAGCGTCATCGTCGCGCGCAGCGTGAGTCGAGAGGGTCGCAGTCGCGCGTGGGTGGCGGGACGCCTGGTCCCCGTTTCGGTGCTGGCGGAGCTGCTCGGCGAACGACTCGAGATCTCGAGCCAGCATGAGTCGCAGCGACTGCGGCGTCCCGAGAGTCATGGGCGCCTGCTCGATGCCTTCGGCGGTCTGCTTCCGGTGCGCGAGCGCGTCGAGCAGGGCTACGCGGCACTGCGAGCGGTGCGCACCGAGCACGCGCGGCTGCTGGCCGAAACAGACGAGCGCGCGCGCCGGCAGGACTTCTTGGCGTTTCAGCTCGGCGAGTTGGATGCGGCGGCGTTGCAGCCGGGCGAGTTCGATGCGCTCGCGACCGAGCACGCCCGGCTCGTGCATGCAAACGAGCTGCGCGTCGAGGCGAGCAACGCGGCCGCTGCGCTCTGCGGCGATCCGCTACTGGCAGACGACATTGGCGCGATCGACCGCGTGGACGCAGCTGCGCGTCGCCTCGAACCGCTTGCGGAGCTCGACGCGACGCTGCGCCCGCAGGCCGAGCGACTGCGCGCGGCCGCCGCAGAATTGGGCGATGCGGCGCGCGATCTCGAGCGCTACGCGGATGGCGTAGAGATCGATCCCGAGCGCCTGGCGGCGGTCGAAGAGCGACTCGCGCTGCTCGAGCGACTGCGCCCGAAGTACGGCCGCACTGAGGACGAAGTGATCGCCTGTCGAGAGCGACTCGCCGCCGAGCTGGCGGCCATCAGCGGCGGCGACGAACGCGCGGGCGCTCTGGCGGACGAAGCGATGCAACTCCACGAACGACTCGTCGCGGACGCCGCGGAACTCTCGGCCGGTCGCACACCGGCCGCCGAACGGCTCGCGCGCACCGTCGAGGCGTCGCTCTCGCGTCTCGACCTCCCGGGCGCGCGCCTCGAAGTGGCGCTCGAGTCCGTGCTGGCCGAGGACACCTTTCCGTGTGGTCCTGGGGGCGCGGAGCAGGCCGAGCTTCGCTTTTCGGCAAATCCGGGCGAGGCACCGCGTGCGCTGCGGCGCGTCGCGTCGGGTGGCGAGCTTTCGCGCATCTTCCTGGCGCTGAAGAACGCGTTGCGCAGCGCCGAGTCCGGCAGCGTGTTGATCTTCGACGAAGTCGACGCGGGCATCGGCGGTCGCGCGGCCGATCGGGTGGGCGCGCTACTCGCCGAGCTGGGCGCCGAGCACCAAGTGCTGTGCATCACCCATTGGCCGCAGATCGCCGCCGCCGCGACGACGCAGCTGCGCGTGGTAAAGCGCACGCAGAACGGGCGGACGAGTGCCTCCGTCGTGTCTCTCGGCGCCGATGAGCGCGTCGAAGAGCTCGCGCGCATGGCGGGCGGAGCGAGCATCGGCGAGGCCACGCGCGCGCATGCGAGGGAGCTGCTGCAGGCTGGCGCGCGACGCCGCAAGCCGCCTCGGAACCCCGGCGCAGCGCCCGCCCGATAAAGCGCCTCGCCGCGGAATCCGAAGAGACGGCACGATGGAGTCGGCGGAAGCAATCGTTCGTGAGCGTCGTCCCGGCCGCGTCGTGCCGCACGGTGCGAGCGTGCGCGTGACGGCCGGGTTCTACGAGGGGCTCGAGATCCCGATCGACCGCGAGTGGCTGGTGATCGGCCGGGGCCGCAACGCCGAGATGACGCTCGCCGAGCCAACCATCTCACGGGCCCACGCGGCGATTGGCTACGATGGTCGCGGCTTCTTCGTCCAGGATCTGCGCAGCACCAACGGAACCATGGTGAATGGCGAGCGGCGCGAGCGAGCGTCGCTTCGCGACGAGGACGAGATCCAGATGGGCCGACTACGGCTATGCGTACGATTGCCCGGCAGTGTGGCCGTCCCACAAAGCGACGCCTGATCGCGGAACCTGGCGTTGCTCGACCCATGAAACGCCGCATGATTTTGCCGCCCCTAGGGGGCTTCCCTACATTCCGCCCGCCCCGATATTTCCGCCCCACCAGAGCGAGTCGTTCGTCCGCATGATCCAAGCCGTACTGCGCAAGGTCTTTGGCACCCAGAATGACCGCGAACTGAAGCGGATCATTCCGCTCGTCGAGCGCGTGAACGCGCTCGAGCCGAGCTGGGTGAAGCTCTCCGATGAGGAGCTCCGGGCGAAGACGACCGGATTCCGCGCGCGCCTCGAACAAGGCGAAGCGCTCGACGCGCTGCTGCCCGAGGCCTTCGCGACCGTGCGCGAGGCGTCCAAGCGAACGCTCGGCCAGCGCCACTACGACGCGCAGCTCGTCGGCGGCGTGGTGTTGCACGAAGGCAAGATCGCCGAGATGAAAACGGGCGAAGGCAAGACGCTCGTCGCGACGCTGCCGGCCTACTTGAATGCACTGCCCGGCCGCGGCGTGCACATCGTGACCGTGAACGACTACCTCGCGAAGCGCGATGCCGAGTGGATGGGCCAGGTGCACCGCTTCCTCGGACTCACGGTCGGCGTGATCGTCCACGACCTGTCCGACGCACAACGCCAGACCGCGTATGGTGCCGACATCACCTACGGCACGAACAACGAGTACGGCTTCGATTACCTGCGCGACAACATGAAGCGCGCGCTCGCGCACTGCGTCCAGCGCGACCTCTACTACGCGATCGTCGACGAGGTCGACTCGATCCTGATCGATGAAGCGCGCACGCCGCTGATCATCTCGGGTCCCTCGGAAGAGAACACGCAGGTCTACGGCGTCGCCGACCGGGTGGTGCGTCAACTCACGGCGGGCACCAAGGGCGATCACAACAAGGAGATCGAGGAGACCGGCGACTACTGGTTCGACGAGAAGGACCACGTCTCGGCATTGACCGAGGACGGCGTTCGCCGCGTCGAGAATCTGGTCGGTATCGCGAACCTCTACGACCCGGAGATGCTCCCGGTGCTGCACGCGGTCAATCAGGCGTTGATCGCGCACACGCTCAAGAAGATCGACGTCGACTACGTGGTGAAGCCTGGTGAAGACGGCAAGCCGGAGGTGCTGATCGTCGACGAGTTCACCGGGCGCTTGATGCCGGGTCGGCGCTGGTCGGACGGCCTCCACCAGGCCGTCGAGGCGAAGGAAGGCATCACGGTCCAGAGCGAGAACCAGACGCTCGCCTCGATCACCTTCCAGAACTACTTCCGCATGTACGGCAAGATTTCTGGCATGACCGGGACGGCCGACACCGAGGCCCCCGAGTTCGCCAAGATCTACGACCTCGATGTGCTGGTGATCCCAACCAATCGGCCCATGGTGCGCAAGGATCTCTCCGACGTCGTCTACAAGACGAAGCGCGAGAAGTTCGATGCGGTGGTCGAGGACATCAAGGAGCGTCACGCGAAGGGCCAGCCGATTCTGGTCGGCACGATCGCGATCGAGACCTCCGAGATGTTCGCGGCGAAGCTGAAGCGTGCCGGCATCAAGCACAACGTGCTGAACGCGAAGCAGCACGAGCGCGAGGCGGAGATCGTCGCGCAGGCCGGTGCAAAGGGCGCCGTCACGATCTCGACGAACATGGCGGGTCGCGGCACCGACATCCTGCTCGGTGGCAATCCCGAATACCTCGCACTCGCCAAGTGCGGCCACGACCGCGAACACCCCGAGTTCCTGCAGTGGCAGGCGCATTTCGAAGCCGCTTGCGCGAAGGAACGCAACGAGGTCATTGCCGCGGGCGGCGTGCACATCATCGGCACCGAGCGCCACGAGAGTCGCCGCATCGACAACCAGCTGCGCGGTCGCTCGGGCCGCCAGGGCGATCCGGGTTCGAGCCACTTCTATCTGTCGCTCGAGGACGACCTGCTGCGCCTGTTCGGCTCCGAGCGCATCTCGGGCTGGATGGAACGGCTCGGTCTCGAAGAAGGCGAAGCGATCGAGCATCGCTGGATCAACAAGGCGATCGAGGGCGCGCAGAAGAAGGTCGAGGCGCGCAACTTCGACGTCCGCAAGCACCTGCTCGACTACGACGACGTGATGAACAAACAGCGCCAGTCGTTCTACGGCCGGCGCCGCGTCGTGCTGGCGCGCGAAGACGTGCACGACGAGGTTCTCGAGATGGTCGAGGGCGTGTTGGTCGGGCAGCTCGAATCGCATTGGCCCGAGAAGGGCGATCCGGAGCGCGAACAGGTGACCGCACTGGCCCGCGCGATCGAGGTGGGCTTCGGCGTTCGCTGCGATGCGACGGAGCCCCCTTTCGCGGACAAGGTGCTCGACAAGGAAGTGCTCGGACGCGTCATCCTCGAGCGCCTCGTCGCGGCCCTCGACGACAAGGAACGGCGCTGGGACGCGCTGCGCGAGAAGTACCCGCAGGTCAACCTGATCACGCACCGCCAGCTCGAGCGCGACGTCGTTCTGCGCACGCTCGATCGGCTGTGGAAGGAACACCTGCACGGGATGGACGCGCTGCGCGATGGCATCCGTTTCCGCGGCTACGCGCAGCGCGATCCGAAGGTCGAGTACGCGCGCGAGGGCTTCCAGGTCTTCGAAGAGATGAATGCACGCATCGACAGCCAGTGCGTGGAAGAGACCTTCAAGGTTTGGATCGACGAGAGCCGCCTAGAGGACGCCGCGCGCCAGATCGCCGCGCAGGCGGCGCCGACGCCCTCGCAGACCGCCACTGCGCCGCCGCGTCCCGCCGCGTTCGGCAGCCCGGCTCCGCAGCCTCCGCAACTGCGATCGGGCGCAGCGCCGTCGAACAAGGTCGGTCGCAATGATCTGTGCACCTGCGGCAGCGGGAAGAAGTACAAGCGCTGCTGCGGATCCTGATCGCCTCCGGGCGGAATTTGCAGCGCGCCGCCAATGATCGAATCCATCCGCGCGCGTTTGCTATCTCTCCTCGTCCGTGAAACGCGACGAACCGATCGTTCCCGGCTTTCGATCTGCAGGCGTGCGCGCCGGCATCAAGACGCGCGGGCCTGACGTCGCCTTGATCGTGAGCGACGTGCCCGCGGCTGCGGCTGGCGTCTTCACGCGCTCGACCGTCGTCGGCGCGCCGGTGACGATCTCCCGCGAACGTGTCCGCAGCGGCACCGCGCGCGCGATCCTCGCAAACGCGGGCTGCTCCAACGTAGCGATGGGTGCGCGCGGCCTGCGCGACGCACGCTCGATGACGGCACTCGCGGCGCGCGCGATCGGCTGCAAGGCGGAGGAAGTACTCGTCGCCTCGACCGGCATCATCGGGCATCCGATGCCGATGGAGAAGGTCGAGGCTGGCATCGCGGCGGCGGGCAAGGCACTGCGCGCGGATGGCCTCGCGAACGCGGCGCGGGCGATTCTGACGACCGATCTCGTGCCGAAGTGCGTGTCGGTGCGAACGCGGATCGACGGTCGCAGCGTCACGCTCGCCGGCATCGCCAAGGGTTCGGGCATGATCGAGCCAAACCTGGCGACGATGCTGTCGTTCTTGATCACGGACGCGGCCGTCACGCCCGCGCTGTTGCGAAAGCTGTTGCGCGCCGCAGCCGACGCGAGTTTCAACCGGGTGACGGTCGACGGTGAGACGTCGACCAGCGACACCGTGTTGCTGCTCGCGAACGGAGTGGCGGGCAATCCGGTGTTGCGCGATGCGGCGAGCGCCGGCGCAAAGCGTTTCGCGGGCGCGCTGGGTGCGCTGACCGAGGATCGCGCGCGCGCGATCGCGCGCGACGGCGAGGGCGCGACCAAGCTCGTCACCGTGCGCGTCTCGGGCGCGGCAAGCGCCGACGACGCGGTGCGCGTCGCGAAGCGCATCGCCAACTCGATGTTGGTGAAGACTGCGCTCTTCGGTGGCGACCCGAACTGGGGGCGCATCCTACAAACGGCCGGCGCGGCACGCGTGGCGATCGCGCTGGAGCGCGCCGTCGTCGCGCTCGGCGGGGTCGCCGTGTTCCGCAATGGCTCGCCGACGGGCGGCGCTGCCCGGCGCCGCGCAGGACGCGCGCTGGCGAACCAGGAAGTCGAACTCAGCCTGGATCTCGGCGTGGGCCGTCATGCTGCGACCGTCTGGACCTGCGATCTCTCCTATGACTATGTGAAGATCAATGCCGAGTACACGACCTAGCCCGAGTGAATCTCGCCGCTCGCCGTTGGCTCGCTACGCGGGACTGCGCCGCGCGCGGGTCTCGTCCGCAAGGGCTGCGAGGCAGTGGCGATAACTGCTCGATTTTCCTCGCATTGACGCCGCGCCGCAGGCTCTGCTATCCCCGCTTGACTTCACACGCATCGGTTCGCCCGAGCGGTGTCGACGGTGTTCGCACCGGAGACCTCGGGGACCGCGAGTCGCTGCTCTCCCGGCACCATGCCAGGCGTCGCACACTCGCCGACCGGCGCGGAGGAAAAACCGCGAAGGAGATCTGCATGGCGGAGACGATTCCGCCGGGTACGGCGACGCCCGGCCCGGCCGCGACCGCAAACGAAGTCCCGACCGAAATGATGGCGGTGGCCTACACGCCGATCCCGCTCACCGTGCGCGCGTTGCTCGAGGCGGGCGCGCACTTCGGTCACCAGACCTATCGCTGGAACCCGAAGATGAAGAACTTCATCTTCGGCGAGCGCAACGGCGTCCACATCGTCGATCTCGATCAGACGCTCGAGCGATTCCAGGATGCGCTCGAGTTCGTGCGCGAAATCACCGCCGGCGGCGGCAAGGTCTTGTTCGTCGGTACGAAGCGCCAGGCCGCAGCGCCCGTGCAGATGGAGGCCGCGCGTTCGGGCCAGCTCTTCGTGAACAACCGCTGGCTCGGCGGCACGCTCACGAACTTTCGCACCGTGAAGAAGTCGCTCGATCGCTTCAAGGAGCAACTCGCGATGCAGGCGGACGAGACCGTCTGGAACGAGTTGTCGAAGAAGGAACGTTCGAGCATTTCCCGCGACGTGGAGCGCTACAAGAAGTCGCTCGACGGCCTGAAGGAGATGACCAAGCTCCCGGCTGCGATGTTCCTGGTCGATGTGCGTCGCGAGCACATCGCGGTCGCCGAAGGACGCCGGCTCGGGATCCCGATCGTCGCGGTGGTCGATACGAACTGTGATCCCGAAGGCATCGACTTCGTGATCCCCGGCAACGACGATGCGACCCGCGCGATCAGCCTGTATTGCGGCCAGGTGGCCGACGCCTGCATCGACGGCGCGCAACTCAACGAAGCGCGCATCCGCTCCGAGGCCTCCGAGGACGCGACCGGCCGGCGTGGCGACGGCGAGGCCCACACGACGGGCATCGGCCGCGTGGTGGTCGAGATCAAGCAAGCGCCGCGCCGCGGCCGTGGGGCGCGCCACGGCGGGACTCACAGCGGAGGCGCCGACCTCGACGACGTCGCGGTGAAGCCGATCATCGTATCCGTCGTGCAACACGCGCCGCCGGCGGCGGCGGCGCCCGCGGTGGCGGCTCCTGCGGTCGCGGACAGCGGCAGCGAGCCGGCGGCGGACTAGAGCCGCGCGTCGG
>JANLTC010000199.1:0-8759 GCA_031362725.1 Deltaproteobacteria bacterium
AGGGATCGGACTGAGACAGCGGGCGATGCGCCCGCTGTGGCGCGACCGCGGAGCTGGCTCCTGGGCATCGGCTGGCGACGCGCCGGACTGATTGCGCTTGCGGAGGTCCCGGGTTCGAAAAGTTAGACGGGTGCAGGTTTCCGAATCGGTGGTTTACCTTGGCTGGTGTTCTCGCAAGATGCGATGAGGGGATCGTCAATGCCGAAACTCGTGCGCCCTGCTCTTCTCGAAGTCCGCACCCGCGTGTTCGACAGTGCGCGCTGGGCGGGATACCGGCCGCGTTCCGACGACATCATCATCGCGACGTACTCGAAGTGCGGCACCACCTGGATGCAGCGTATCGTCGGTATGCTGGTCTTCGCGAGCGCGGAGACGCAGGCGCTCTCGGATGTGTCGCCGTGGCCTGATGCGCGGTTCGGAGCGCCAATCGACACGCTGTTGGCGAACGCGGAAGCGCAAACCCATCGGCGCTTCCTGAAGAGCCACTTGCCGCTCTCGGCGCTGCCGCTCTACGAAGACGTGAAATATCTGCACGTTGCGCGCGACGGGCGCGACGCCTGCATGTCGCTGCACAATCACGTTCGCAACTTCACGGCCGACGGACTGGCGATGCTCGATGCGATCAGCCGGAGCGACCCGAAGTTCGGCGATCCGTATCCGCGCGCGCCCGACGATGCCGGCGCGTTCTTCCGCGACTGGATCGCCGACGACAAAGTGAATGGAGACAATGCAGATCCCGCCGCGTCGTTCTTCAGTCTCGAGAACTCGTTCTGGGCGGAACGGCGCCGCGCGAATGTGATGCTCGTCCACTACAACGACCTGAAGGCCGATCGCGATGGCGAGATGCGGCGCATCGCCCGCTTCCTCGACATCGAGATCCCCGGCGCGCTCTGGCCACAGCTCGTGGAAGCCGCGAGCTTCGAGGCGATGAAGCGCGATGGCGATGCGTTGATGCCGTTCGCGCAACTTCTTTGGGAAGGCGGCTCGGGACGCTTCCTCAACAAGGGCACGAACGGTCGCTGGCAGGACGGCGTCGCGGCCGAAGACCTCGCCGTCTATGAGGCGAAGGTCCGCAGCGCGTTCTCGCCCGCGCTCGCGCAGTGGATCGAGCAGGGCCGCAGCGTCGCGGGCGATCCGCGCGACTCGCCGGATTGACGCAGCTTCACACCGGCGCGAGCGCGCGATGCGGCTCCGCCGGCAGCTCCACGCGCACGCCGTCACCGGGACGAATCTCTCCACCGGCGACGACGATCCCACACACGCCCGCCTTGCGGCGGACGACGTTGCCCTGCTCGTCGCGATCGATCACGGCCGCCATCAAGCCGCGCGCGATGCCATTCAGCTGACCGCACGGGTTGCGCAGCCCCGTCACCTCGACGATGGCGCCGTCGCCGAAGTGTAGGCGTGCGCCGGTCGGCAGTCCGAGCAGGTCGACGCCGCGGGTCGTGATGTTCTCGCCCATCTCGCCCGGCGAGACGCGAAACCCGGCTTCGCCGAGTTCCGCGTGCAGCTCGGCGTGGATCACGTGGACCTGACGCAGGTTCGGCTGGCTCGGGTCGATCGCCACGCGCGAGCGGTGCTTCACGGTGACGCCTGCGTGCGCGTCGCCCTCGACGCCGAGTCCCGCGAGCAGCAGGATCCGCTGCTGATTGGGCTTCGCCATCGTGTGCGTCGCGCTGCGACACACCGCGACGACGACGCCCTCCGCCCCCTCGGACACCGAGGCTACGCCCCGCTCGGCGCGGTGGCTTCGGCGGCGCGCTTCTCGCGCGCACGTTCCAGCGTGAGTTCGATGCGCTTGTCGCCGGGTGCGACGGCCTTCGCGTGCTCCAGCGTCGCGAGCGCCGTCTCGATGTTGCCCTTTTGCAGTTGGAGACGGCCGGCGGTGTAGAGCAGATCGGGATCGTCGGGGTGGACCTGCAGGCCGGCTTCCAACGCGGCGAGCGCTGCGTCGCGCCTGCCGATCCGCTCGAGGTACGCGCCCTTGGTCTGCCAGGTAGCCGCGTGATGGTGGCGTTCGATGCCGCGATCGAGCACACGCAGGACGGCGTCCGGATCGTCGCGTTGCGCGGCCGCCTGCGCGACGCGGTTGTAATCGGCGGGCGCGTCGCGCTTGATCCAGGCGAGCCATTGGAGCGACGCTTCTGCCTTTGCGATGTCGCCGCGCGCGAGCGCCGGCGCCAGCACCCGATCGCGCTCGACGAGCGACGCGATCGTCGAGAAGGTCCAGAGCGCGCCGACACCGAGTAGTATCGGTGCGAGCCAGCGGCGGTGGGGCACCGCGACGCTGCCGGAAACGTCCGGCGCTTCACGCCGGATCAGCGCGCGCGCGACGCGGCCGTCGCGCAATTTCCAGATCGCGCCGTCGATCATGAAATGGTGGATGTTCACCATCGCCGCGACCAGCACGCCGGCGTCCTCACCGGTCGCGAGGCCGCCGATGCGGCTGCCGGCCACCCCGCTCGATACATAGAGGATCGCCGGGATGCTCCAGATCGCGGAGCCCGCGAACACACACTTCGCGTAGTAGCCAATGCGCGCGCCCGGACTGCGTTCGCCGGAGTAGTAGGCAGTGATCCACAAGTACTGGGCGGCGTGTCCGGCGGCGACCCAGATGAACAAGAACGACGCATTGTCGGGCCGGAACGGATCGACGCTCGACAATAGACCCAGCTCGCGACCGAGCGGCGGCAGCGAGAACCACAACATCTGCGTGGCCACCACCAGCGCGGTCGGTACGAGGTCGGCGATCGGTGCGCGGCCAAGCAGATCGCGCGCTGCGAGTGCGATGCATGCGACGTACGCGACGCCGAAGATGCCGAACGCGTAGGCCCACCATGGCGTCGGGACGCCGAAGCGCATGAATTGGTAGATCGAGCCACCGTAGTCGATCGGCGCGTAGTCACCGGAATACGCGGCGCCGTGGATTGCGAGGAAGGTCAGGAAGTACGAGAGCACGAACGAGGCGTAGATCAGGCGCTTGGTCCGCGGAGTGATCTCGACGCCGCGACGCCGCAGGAACAGCAGCGCCACGCCATAGTTCTGTCCGGTGTAGTGCCACGGACTCCAGGTGAGATAGAGCGAGAGCAGGAGGCTGCCGAGCATGGCGGAATAGAGCCCGCCGACGTAGAGCGCGGCCACCACCAGGGACATCCATACCGTGAAGAACGCGTATGCGCGTCGCTCGCTGCGCTGCTCGTAGACCCGCAGCAAGGTGGCTCCGTAGTGCGGCGTGCCGAAGAACACGCTGACCAGCGGCAGCAGCCCGAGCGGCAATACGGCGCGCAGCTCCGGGCCTGCGAAAACCAACGCCGTGAAGAACGCCATGTAGGCGACGCCGCACCCGAACAGAACGTCGGGAACGGGTCCGAAGAGCCAACGGTTGCCTTGCGGCACGGCGGCGGCCATGTGGCGCAGTCTCGCAGTCGCGCAGGGACCTGACCAGCGGGAATCGTCGCGCGATCACCAGGGCCCGCGGCGGGTGTCGCGAGGCGTCTCGCACCGGTACTCTCCCGCTCACTCGAAACGGCAACCAACGCGCAACTCGGAGCCCGCCATGCGTCGACTCGTCTTCTCGTGCCTCGCGTTTCTGCTGCTGCTGATTGCAGCAGACCAATCCCAAGCCGGGCGCTGGCGCTACGCGGATCCCGGTGAGCTCGGGCTCTACGCGGTGGGGCACTCCGTAATCGATGCGGTCGACCCCGCGCGCAACGACCGCATGCTGCGCGTCGAGATCTGGTACCCGGCCGATCCCGATCAGCTCGACGGCCCGACGACCTTCTACGACTTCCAGTTTCTCGGTCTCGGACTCGACTCGCCGGTCGCGTATGAAGACACCGCCGTGGCGGGAGAGGTCGGCTTCCCGCTGGTGATCTTCTCACACGGCAGCTGCGGCGTGAGCTTCCAGTCGACGCCGCTGATGGAGACCCTCGCGAGCCACGGCATGGTGGTCGTCGCGCCGAATCACACCGGCAACTCCACCAACGAGTGCATCGGCGGCACGCGCGATCCGTTCTTCACGGTGGCGCGCAACCGGCCGCTCGACGTCTCGTTCCTGATCGACCTGATGCTCGCGCGCAACCGCGACCCGAACGATGCGTTCTTTGCGCGGATCAATGCGCGTGCGGTGGGCGTCGTCGGTCACTCCTTCGGCGGTTTCACTGCGCTCGCGGTGGCGAGTGGCTTCCATGTTCCTGCGCAAGGCATCGACATCCCGCCCGACCCGCGCGTGAAGGCAATCGTCCCGATCGCTCCGGCGAGCGGACCGCTCTCGGACGCGGAGCTGCAATCGATCCACATTCCGGTGTTGCTCGTCTCCGGTACGCTCGACACCACGACACCGATCGAAACGCAGACGACGCGACCCTGGGCGCTGATCCCGAGCCGCCCGTTCTATCGGGTCGACATCGTCGGCGCCACGCACCTGCAATTCGCCAATGCCTGCGACATCGGACAGGCGCTGCTCGACTTCGGAATCAAACTCGCGGACATCACCAGGCTCGGGATCGACTACGTGGACACCTGTCTGCCGCCGGCGCTCGACATCGCCGTCGTTCGCGAGTCCTCGAATCTCTACATCACCGCCTTCCTGAAGAAGCATCTGCTGAACGATTCGCGCTACGACCCGTTCCTGACCACCGGCTACGCCACAGCGAACGAGCCGGGCGTGCTGTTCCAGCGCCAGGACGAAGCCCAGTGATCGATCTCTACACCGCCGCGACACCGAATGGTTGGAAGGCCTCGATCGCGCTCGAAGAGCTGGCGATGCCGTACGAAGTGAAGGCGCTGCGTCTCGATCAGCTCGACCAGAAGCAGGATGCGTTCCTGCGCATCAACCCGAACGGTCGCATTCCGGCGATCGTCGATCGCGACGCCGGCGACTTCGCCGTCTTCGAATCGGGCGCGATCCTGCTCTATCTCGCCGAGAAGGCCGGCAAGCTGATCCCCTCCGATGCGAAGGGTCGTTCGCTCGTCGTGCAGTGGCTGATGTTCCAGATGGGCGGAGTCGGCCCGATGCAGGGACAGGCCAATGTGTTCTTCCGCTATGCGCCCGAGAAGATCCCCTTCGCGATCGAGCGCTACCAGAAGGAGACGCGGCGACTCTACGAAGTGATGGACCGCCGCCTCCGCGAAGCCGAGTACCTCGCTGGCGACTATTCGATCGCCGATGTCGCCACCTGGCCGTGGGTCTCGATCCATGAATGGGCCGGCATCCCCGTCGAGGGGCTCGACCACCTGCAGCGCTGGCTGCAGGCCGTCGGCGCAAGGCCCGCCGTGCAGCGCGGCCGCGCCGTGCCGAAAGTGGATCGCCCGCCGGACGCCGAAGAGATCAAGAAGGCCGGCGCGAAGATCCTCGGGAAGTAGGTGCCCGTGAGCAGCAAGCGGATGACGAGCTGGGATGCGTTGGACTCGACGTTCTGACAGCGCTCTCGCTGTTGCCGGGTGCGTCCGCTCGCGCACTGCTCCCGGTCGGGCACTCCGACTCGTTCTGGCGTCGCGACGTCACGAGCGCGCCGACGGACGCCCAGCCCGGCGAGGTGATTCCGTAGCTCGACGTGAATGGCGGATTCGGCGGCGGAACCATCTCGATCGACTTCTCGATCGAAGTGAATGAGGCCGGCGCAGACGCGCCCTTCGTCCCCTTCGAACCGAACACCAATTGGATCTCACCCGATCGCGCCGCTGCTCTTCGATGCGGACGAAGTCGCGGCCGGCGAAATCGCCCACGCGATCCGCTTCAACCTGCCGAGCTCGCGAATCCGGCTACGCACCCATGTGGCTCCGGCGAGCCACTCCGCCAGCTCGACGGGCCCGAGTTCCACCCCGCCCTATGGCGCCCGGCTGCGACTGCGCGCCGACTACCCGCTCGCATCGCTCCCCAACGAAGGCGGCAACATCGCGTTCACGGCGCGCAGCGATCGCGCGACGACGGCAAAGTGGAGCGGGCTGCTCGGCGACAACGACCTCGCGGGCATCGCCATCGCCGACTTCGAGATGGTCGAAACCGGCGAGCGCTTCCCCAATTTGAACTTCGAACATGACTCCCGCGTACGCCGCGCAGCACGAACCCGGCGTGGTGTTCCAGCGCAAGGACGCCGGTCAGCCGTGATGGACTCGGCGCGAGCTGGACTCTGCGCGCTGCTCGCTGCGCAAGTCAGCGTTCGTTCGTATTCTCCTGCTCAGAATCGGAGGATGATCGGGACACGTCTTCTCGTTCGCTTGCGGCGTCGCGTCAGGTCGCGACGCCCAGGCACTGGAGCAGCTCGTCGGACCGCTCCTGCCATCCTGGCATTCCGATCGACTCGAAGGGTCCGCGCGCCGCATCGAGTAGTGCGCGCGCACGCTCGCGATCTCCGCTCCGGCCGCGCCGCACTTCCATCCATGCCTCGTCGAAATCGGTGATGGCGCGGAGCGGGCGCGCACCCTGTTCGTCGAGTACGCGGCGCGCCTCACTGAACCATCTCCGAGCCTCCTCGAAGCGGCCGGTAACGGCGCAGAGCCGCGCGAGCGCCAGACGCGCGTCGGTGTGGGGATAACGGAAGTCGGGCGCCAGCGTCTTCTCGCGGAGATTTCGCTCGAGCATGTCCGCGTGCTCGTTCGATCCGAGGAACCAGAGGGTCGCGATCGCCTGCCAGATCAGCAGCGTGTAGTTCGCCGCCCAGCCCGGCGTGCGCTCGATGGTGGGCAGCACGGGACCGAGCGCGTGCAGCGCTTCTTCTGCGCGACCCATGCGTGCGTAGCCGGCGGCGACCGCGGCCGTAACCAAGTCGGTCGCCGAGCGGGCCTCGGGGTCGGGTCGAGCGCGAGCTTCCTCGAGCGGCGCCAGGGAGAGCGCATGCCCCGTACCACGGACGAGCATGTGCTCGATCGCGACCGGCAGCAGGTTCACTCGCAGGACGGCCGGGTTTCCGACTCGCTCCGTCAGCTCGACGGCGTGCGCGAAGACCTTTTGCGATCCCGCCAGATCGCCCAGTGCCGACCGGAAGCGCGCGGCGTGCGACAGGCTGACCGCTGCGCGAGCGAGCCGGCCGCTTTCGAGATCTTTCGCGGCGTCCGCTTCGTTCAACTCGATCGCTCGTGCGTACTCCCCGGCGTAGAACCCGAGTGCGCTGGAGGCCCACTCGCCGTGTTCGATCGCGTGCGCGCGCGAAGTGAAGATCGGGACGATGGTGTGGAAGGTGATGACCGGCCACGTCGGGTCGCGGCTGCCCTCGTACAAGAGGCGCGCGATCTCGCGGACCTCGGGCGTATCGGCGGCCACATCTGGGGCGAGATCGCTCGCGTACTGCTGTTCGAGTGCGTAGCTGCGAAGCAGTGCCCATGTGCGATCGCGACGCGTTCCGATGTGGCGCAGCCCGCGCTCCGCGAGCGCCCAGGCGCGCCCGTCGAAACTCGCGCCATACACGGCGATCGCCGCTACCGCGAGGTAGTCCGCGGCTGCGGAGTCGCCCTCCCGCTCGGCGAGCCGATCGGCTGCCTCGCCCACGACGCGGATCGCTTCGTCGGTCGCGAGACTCCAGGCGAGCGAGAGCCCGAGATGAGCCAGCAGCCGCGGACGTCGCGGGTCGTCCGGGGCTGCGAGGTCGAGGGCCATGCGGAGCGCCATCGTCACGTCTTCATGGGCGGCCGCCTGCACGGCGCGATCCGCCGCCGCGAGACAGGCCTCGACACCCAGCTCGGCGCCCGCGAGCGCGGCGCTACGGTGCCATTGCTGCGCAATCTCGAACGTCTGTAACACCGCGTCTCCGGCGTAGCGGCGCTCCATCTCCTCCGCGAGGCGGCGGTGCAGGCGCAGCTGGCGAGACGGACTCATATCGGTGTAAATAGAATGCCGAATGAGAGCATGCGCAAATTCGTATGTGTCGGCCGCGTCGCTCGGCCGCAGCAGACCTGCATCGAGTGCCGCGTCGAGGGCATCGAGGGCGGTGCGCTCCACAAGGCCGGCCGCCGCCACGACGACATCGAAGCGGAAGGCTCCGGCACAGCCCGACGCCGCCGCGAGCAGGCGGATCGCCGCCACGGGAAGGCGCGACGTCCGCCGGCCGATCACGGCGCGCGCGCCGTCCGGAACGCCGATCTCGTCGATCGCGAGACGCCACGAATCGTCGGCGTCGCCCTCGCCCCGGGATTCGAGAACGCGGAGCATCGTCTCCCGGACAAAGAGCGGATTGCCCGCCGTCTCCGCGCGGATCGTGTCGACGAACGAGCGCGGGAGACTCCGATCTGCGATGGCCGCGAGCAGCGCGGCCACGGCGTAGTGGTCGAGGCCTTCGAGTGCGACCTGCACGAGGTCGAGGTCGCCCCGCAGCGACTCGAGTGCAGCGCTGAGCGGGTGAACGCGGCCGACCTCGTCCGTGCGATAGGCGCCGAGCACGAGCACGCGCTTGCGCGGCACGAAGCGCGCGATGTGGCGGAGCAGCGCGAGCGTGCCGCCGTCCGCCCAGTGAAGATCGTCGAGCACGAGCAGCACTGGTGCCGCGCGCGCGAAGGTCCACAGCAACTGAGCGACCGCATCGAGCACGCGTTGCCGCTCCTCGTCCGGCGCGACTGGCGCGGGCTCGGGAAGGTCGGGGAGGGGGCGGCGCAACTCCGGCGCGATCTTGGCGACGACTGGACCGAGGCCCGCAAGCTCGCCGCGCAAGAGGCCGGGATCCGACTCGGCCGCGTGTAGAGCGATCGCATCGGCGAAGGGTCCGTAGGGACGCGAGAACTCTCCTTCCGAGCAGCGACCTCGGAGGATCCGGAAGCCGCCCGCGCGG
>JANLTC010000201.1:0-2793 GCA_031362725.1 Deltaproteobacteria bacterium
CATAAAAAATATCGACATGATGTTGACAAACGTCGCGACCGCATCGAAGCTACCCGTCATGGCAACTCCGATTCCCGGGACAACCGGCGCCGAACGAGCGAGACGGAGAAGTCAGATTCGCGTCTTCGTCCTGATCATTGCGCTCGGGCTGTCGAGCGCGGGGCGTGCCGCTGCATCGGATATCGAAGTTGGCGACGTGCACTTCGCCGCCCAGGTCGCAGCGGGAACACGGCGACTCGATGTTCACGGCGCCGGAGTCCTCCGCTACCGGGGACTGGTTCGAGCCTACGCAGCGGCCCTCTACCTGGAACCGGGCACCCCTCCCGATCGCGCGCTCGAGGACGTCCCGAAGCGTCTCGAGATCGAGTACTTCTGGTCGTTGGACGCGGAGGATTTCGCGAACGCCGCCAACGAGTTGCTTGCCCGTACCCAAACGCCCGACCGGCTCGCCGCGCTGCGTGAGCGGCTCCAGTATTTCCACCTGCGCTACGAAGCCATCGCGCCCGGTGATCGCTACGCGCTGACGTACACGCCGGGCGTTGGAACGGAGCTCTCGAAGAATGGGCGCCCGTTGGCCGTCGTAGCCGGTTCCGATTTTGCCGCTGCCTACTTCGCGATGTGGCTCGGCGACGACCCGATCGACGTCGGCTTGCGCGACGCCCTGCGCACCAAGATTTCAGAGCGCGCCCGCAACTGATTGGATGGAGACATGGACGACGACCTGATTCGCACCGATCAACCGCTCCTCGACGAAATCGACACCGGAACCGGCGCCGTGCCGCTCCGATCGCGAGCTGCAGAACAGCCGCTGCGCGACGAGGATCACATCCCGAGTGCACGGGAGACCCAGTCGAGCGGTCAGCCCGACGCGCTGGTTTCCTACCTGCGGTCGATCTCGCAGACACCGATCCTTTCGCGCGAGCAGCAGTACGAGATCGCAGGCGCGCTCGAAGCGCATCGCGAGGCATTCCTCGCTGCGATCTTCGCGGTGCCGGCGACCGCGAGCGCGATCGTGGGTCGCTGGCGCGAGCGCAAAGCGGCCGGTTACGTGACGGCCACGCTGTCCGCCCATCATCTCGATGGCAGTGGTCGCGACCTCTCGTCCGAGATCGATCGCGCGATTGCGGCGCTCGAGAAGCTGGTGGCGCGGCGGGATGCCGCCGTGCAGCCCCGTGGAAACGATCGACCGGCCGAGATGCTCGGTCGCCGCATCGCGCTCGCGCTGCGGGAGGCGGAACTCGCCTTCGAAGTCGTCGTGGAGGCGTACCACGAGGTGCTGAAGGCCGCGGCTTCCTCGCGGCGCCGATCCCGAAGCCGGACTGCCGAACGCGAGCCGCTCGAAGTCGCGGCGCAGTCGCTCGCCAGCTACGAAGTGACCAAGCAGCGCTTCGTCCGCCACAACCTGAAGCTGGTCGTCAAATTTGCGAAGCAGTACCGGGGCATGGGCGTTCCGTTCCTCGATCTGATCCAGGAGGGGAATCTCGGTCTGATCCGCGCCGTCGAGAAGTTCGATCACCATCGAGGGCACAAGTTCTCGACCTACGCAGCCTGGTGGATCCATCAGGCGATGATCCGCGCGGTGCAGAAGCACTCGCGTACCGTGCGGGCCCCTTCGCACGTCTACGACCTGCAGCTCCGCTACAAGCGCGCAGAGAAGAAGCTGCGGGGACGGACGACGGCTGAGCCGTCGCGAACCGAGATCGCGGCGGAGTTGGGACTCTCGGCGATCGAGATCGACCGGCTGGTCTCGACGATGATGCCGATCGCGTCCACCCATGCGCCCTTGGCGGGTACCGAGTCGCTCACCCTCGACGACGCACTGGCCGACGATTCCCTCGTCGATCCTGGCGAGACAATCGACCGCCGCGTCGTGGAACACGAGATGCATGAACTGCTCGGGGATCTCGAGCCGCGCGAACGCGCGGTGATCGAGTGCCGCTTCGGGCTCGGTGAGGAGCCGATCCAAACGCTGCAGGTGATCGGACAGCGGCTGGGTCTGTCGCGGGAGCGGGTCCGACAGATCGAGGCGAAGGCGCTCGAGCGACTGCGTCGCGGTGGCAAGGCGGATCACCTGGCGAGTCTGCTCGGCGGCGAACGCGAGGTCGCTTGAGAAAAGTGCGAGGCGGGCTCGGGCCGGCGCGGTAGGATCCTCGATCGCAGACGCTACGAGAGGATCTGATGAAGCCTCGCCGCCGCGTCGGCCTCGTGCTCTCCGGCGGCGGTGCCCGCGGCGCGTACGAAGTCGGCATCCTCGCGCATCTATTTGAACACGTGTTGCCGAAGCTTCCGCCGGACTTCGAGTTCGACGTGGTGAGCGGTACTTCGGTCGGTGCGATTCACGCCGCCTACGTCGCGGCCACGTCGCAACGGGATGGCGCCCAGCGGGCGCGGCGGCTCGTCGATACGTGGAAGGACATGGAAGTCGCGCAGGTCGTGCGCCTCGGCGTCGCCGATCTGATCGGGGTCCCATTGCGGGCGCTCGGCCTTGCGCAGCTCCGGCGCCGCGCCGGTGGCAAGGCCCGGGCGCCCGAAGTGATCGGTGGGCTCCTCGATGTCACGCCGCTCGAACGAATCGTTGCGAACCGCGTACCCTGGAACGCATTGCGGGGGAATCTTCGGAAGCCGCGGCCGCGCGCGTTGTGCGTGCTCTGCACCGAGGTGGGTTCGGGTCGCGTCGCGGTGTTCATGGATGGACCGCTCGCCGACCCATCCGCGTGGTCGACCGATCCGAACATCCTGGCGATCCCCACCGAGATCACCGCGACACACGTGCGCGCCTCGGCAGCGATCCCG
>JANLTC010000338.1:0-14065 GCA_031362725.1 Deltaproteobacteria bacterium
CCGCGCAGCCCGCGAACGCAATCGCGGCCGCGAGAACGAGCACGAAGCCGAGGCGGGAACCCCTACCCGCCGCATCCCGCGCGAAAGTCGTCATGGCCGTGCCTTCCTCCGTCCCGGTCGAACCGTTGCGACTCACTCTAGAGTCCCTCAGGCGCTCCGTCTCGCCCGCTCGCGCAACTCGAACTTCAGCACCTTGCCCGAAGCATTCAGCGGCAACGACGCGACGATCTCCACCCGCCGCGGAACCTTGTAGTTCGCCATGTTCGCGCGACACCATGTGATCACTTCGTCCGCGGTGAACACCTTGCCCGGTGCCGGCACGACGAACGCGACGCCCACTTCGCCCATGCGCTCGTCCGGTACGCCGACGACGGCGACCTGCGCGAAGAGGCCGCTCGCGTACATCAGGTTCTCGATCTCGGCGGGATAGCAGTTGAAGCCGCCGACGATGAACAGATCCTTGATGCGATCGGTGATCCGCAGGTAGCCGCGCGCGTCCATCACCGCGACGTCGCCGGTGTGCAGCCAGCCGTCCGCGTCGATCGTCTTCGCCGTCTCCGCCGGATCCTCGAAGTAGCCCTGCATCACGTTGTAGCCACGCACGATCACCTCGCCGGGTTCCCCGCGCGGGACTTCGGCGCCCTTCTCGTCGACGCAGCGCACTTCGATGCCGGGGATCGCGCGACCCGAGGTGGTGGCGATCGTCTCGGCGTCGTCGCCCGCACGACACATCGATACGACGCCGCAGGTTTCCGTGAGGCCGTACGCGGTGAGCACCGTCTCGAAACCGAGTTCGTCGCGCATCCGGTGGATCAGTTCGACCGGAATCGCCGCAGCGCCGGTGACGGCGAGCCGCAGCGACGAGAGATCGGCGCTCGCGCGTCCCGGATGCGCGAGGATCGACTGGTACAGCGTCGGTGGGCCGGGCAGCACGGAGACGCGATCGCGCGCGATCCGCGCAAAGACGGCCGGCACGTCGAAAACGGCGTGCGGCAGCACCGTCGCGCCGCGGATCAAACAGGCGAGCCAGCCCGCCTTGTAGCCGAACGAGTGGAAGAACGGATTCACGACCAGGTAGCGATCGCCTTCGCGCAGCCCGACGCCCTCGCTCCAGGTTGCGAACGCGCGCAGGTTCTGGGCGTGCGTCGTCATCACGCCTTTCGGCGCGCCCGTCGTGCCGGATGTGAAGAGCAGATCGGAGAGATCGCCCGGCGCGACGGAATCGGCGCGCTCACGCAGCGCTGTGTCTGCGATACGGATGCCCGCGGCGACAAAGTCGCTCCAACTCTGCACGGTCGGTCCGCTCGCGGCGCCGTGCAGCAACACGATGCGCGAAAGTTCGGGCAACACTTCATCGCGCAGCGACTCGACATAGTGCGTGCCGAGAAACTCGCCGACCGTCACCAGCACTCGCGCGCGACTGGCGCGCAGCACGTAGCCGGCCTCGCGTCCCTTGAAGCGCGTATTGAGCGGCACGAGCACCCCGCCCGTGGACTGCAAGCCGATTGCCGCGACGACCCACTCCCAGCGATTCGGCGCCCAGATCGCGACGCGATCACCAGCGGAGACACCCGCTGCGAGAAATGCACGCGCCGCGCGGCGCGCCTCGGCGGCGAGCGCGTTGAAGGTGACGCGCACGGGGCCGTCTTCGATCGCGACGCGCGAGCCGAACGCCGCGGCCGCAGCCTCGACGAGGCGCGGAATCGTCGTCGCTTCGAGCGGATCGAGGGTCAAGCGGGCGCTCCTTGCATACGAGACGGAGCGTATCATAATGGGTCCGCAAGCTTGATGATCTCGCACCACCGCCGGACGGCGGCGCGCCAACACGGGTCAGGTGGCTGCGAGAGGGAGCTTCGGAACTTGCATCTGCGGTTCTCCCCTGAAGACGAAGCGTTCCGACGCGAGGTCGCGAGGTGGCTCGCCGACGCGCTGACCGGCGAGTTCGCGTGCGTGCGCGGTCGCGGTGGTCCGGGCGACGAGCACGCAATGCTCGAGGAACGCCGTGCGTGGGAACGGAAGCTCGCATCCGGCGGCTACACATGCGTCGGCTGGCCGCGTGCGTACGGCGGTCGCGGCGCGACGCTGATGCAGCAGGTGATCGTGTTCGAGGAGTACGCGCGCGCCGGCGGACCGGGGCGGCTCGGGCACATCGGCGAAGGGCTGCTCGGTCCCACCGTCATCGCATTCGGCAGCAAGGAACAGAAGCAGCGCCTGCTGCCGCCGATCGTCGCGGGCGAAGCCATCTGGTGTCAGGGCTACTCGGAGCCGAACGCGGGTTCCGATCTCGCAAACGTGCAGACACGCGCCGCGTTGCAAGACGGCGAGTGGGTACTGCACGGCCAGAAAGTCTGGACCTCGTGGGCGCAGTGGGCCGATTGGTGTTTCGTCGTCGCGCGCACCGATCCCGACTCGCAGCGCCACAAGGGCCTCTCGTATCTGCTGGTGCCGATGCGGCAGCCGGGCGTCGAGATCCGCCCGATCGTGCAGATCACCGGCGACTCGGAGTTCAGCGAAGTGTTCTTCGACGGCGCGCGCTGCGCGGCCAACGACATCGTCGGTGCGCCGGGCGATGGCTGGAAGGTCGCGATGGGCACGCTCGCGTTCGAGCGCGGCGCCTCGACGCTCGGCCAGCAGCTGCAGTTCCAGAACGAACTCGAGCAGGTGATCGAGGCGGCGAAACAGAACGGCGCCGCGAGCGATCCGACGATCCGCCAGCGCCTCTCCCACGCGTGGATGGGATTGCAGATCCAGCGCTACACCGCACTGCGAACGCTGTCGCAACCCGAGCGCGCTGAGCTGCCGCGCGCGGCGATGATCACCAAATTGTTCTGGGCGAGCTGGCATCGCGACCTCGGCAAGCTCGCGATGGACGTGCTCGGCATGGATGCCGAGATCGCCGCGGCGGCACCCTACGAACTGACGCGCTTGCAGCGGCTGTTCCTGTTCTCGCGCTCCGACACGATCTACGCCGGCTCGAACCAGATCCAGCGCAACCTGATTGCCGAGCGCGCCCTCGGCCTGCCGCGGGAGCCGCGATGAAACCGGGTGCTCCGCCCTATCCCGAGGGTCGCGCGCTGCTCGCCGGCAAGACCGTGCTCGTCACGGCAGCGGCGGGCACCGGCATCGGCTACGCCGTCGCACGTCGCTGCGCGGAGGAAGGCGCCCGGATCTTCCTTTCCGACGTGCACGAGAGCCGGCTGCGCGAGGCCGCCGAGAAGATCGAGCGCGAGACCGGCGTGCGACCCGGCTACCAGCTCTGCGACGTGACGCAGCAGGCGCAAGTCGATGCGCTGGTGCGCGCGGCAATCGACGCCTGGGGCCACGTCGACGTGCTCGTCAACAACGCGGGCCTCGGCGGCTACGCGAAGATCGTCGACATGACGGACGAGCAGTGGTCGAAGGTGCTCGACGTGACGCTCACCGCCACGTTCCGGATGACGCGCGCGATGCTGCCGCACATGATCGAGCGCCGCGCCGGCGCGATCGTCAACAACGCGTCCGTCCTGGGGTGGCGCGCGCAGGAGGGCCAGTCGCACTACGCGGCCGCGAAGGCGGGCGTGATGGCGCTGACGCGCTGCGCGGCGATGGAAGTCGCGGAGTACGGCGTGCGCGTCAACGCAGTGTCGCCGAGCCTCGCGACCCACGAGTTCCTCGCGAAGGTCACGCCGCAGGGCCTGCTCGATCAGCTCACCGCACGCGAAGCCTTCGGCCGCGGCGCGGAGCCGTGGGAAGTCGCGAACGTGATCGTGTTCCTCGCGAGCGACCTCGCGTCGTACATGACCGGCGAATGCGTCTCCGTCTCGAGCCAACACCCGTAGGAGGTCCCGTGGCGACCGTCTTCCAAACGCCTGCCGAACTCGCGTCGGCGATCGGCAAGCATCTCGGTCACAGCGCGTGGATGGAAGTGACGCAGGACCGCATCCAGCTCTTCGCCGATGCCACCGACGACCAGCAGTGGATTCACACCGATCCCGCGCGCGCCGCGCAGGGTCCGTTCGGCGCGCCGATCGCGCACGGCTATCTGACGCTCTCGCTGGTGAACCGCTTCCTGCCGGAGATCGTCGAGGTACGCGGCATCTCGATGGGCGTCAACTACGGCGCCGATCGCATCCGCTTTCCGGCACCCGTGAAAGTCGGCTCGCGGATCCGCGGCGGCGCGGAGCTGATCGAGGTGGAGAACACCAAAGACGGTGGCGTGCAGGCGAAGATCCGCGTGACGGTGGAGATCGAGGGCAGCGAGCGACCGGCCTGCGTGGTCGACACCCTCAGTCGCTACTACCCGAAGTGAGGAGCGCGCGAGCCGCCCCGCTGTTCGCAGTGCTGTTTCCAATCCTGCTTGGCGCCGACTCGGGAACACTGATTTCGCGGGAGACGGCGCCGGTCCCGGAGCGGGTACGCGGTCCGCTTCCGGCGCGGCTCGATCTGGCGATGCTGTCGACGACTGAAGCGCTGCGCAGTCTAGGCCTCGCGCGACTGCCGCAGTTCCGGCAGCTGCTCCAGCGCGTGTGCCGCGGCGACGCTGCCGAGCGGATGCGATTCGGAGCCGGCTTGAAGCGCGCGCTCGCTGAGCCCGACGCGCCGCTGCGAACCGCCTACTACGAGGTTGCCACCAACTGCCGCGACGTGCCCGACCACTGCGAGTGGCTCGCGTCGGAGGCCGATCGCGCGTCCGGAGCGACGGCCACGTTTCTCTGGTCGGCGACCGCCCTCTGTTGGCCGCTCAACGAAGCCGGCCGCTTCGAAGGCGACGACGTGCCCGACGATGCGGTCGTCGCCTTCCACGCGAAGCGCCAGCGCGTCGATCGCGTCCATTCCGCGAGGCTCGCTGCGATCGTGGATCGCCGTGTTCGATCGAGCGACGCTGCTGCGGCGCGGGATGCACTCGAGGCCTACGCATCGATGGATCACCCGGCCACGACGGAGCATCTGCTTCGCCTCCATTCCGCAGCGACCGACGATGAACTCCGCTACGCGCTGGCGGCCGCGATGGGCAACCAGAGCGATCCCAAGGCATCGCAACTCTTCAAGGACGCCTGCGCGCGCCGCCTCGATGCTGAGATCAAGGCGTGGAACGAGGGCGGCGCTCAACCGCGCGCCTCGCCCCTGCGCTGGGGCGGCCCGTGCAAGAGCTTTCCGGCGCTGAGCCGGCGCGACGCGCATCCCGATGACGTGCGAGAAGATCCTCTCGACGCGATCCCCGATGCACTCGGTCGCCGCGCATGGCTAATGGGCAAGTCGGACTTCCAGTTCGGCGACCACAGTGGACTGCTGCGTGAGCTCGTCGAGTTGCTGCGCCCCGAACTCGACGACGCCTACTTCGACGACGTCTGGCCAGCCGCAAATGCCGTCCATCTGTTCCGCGGACCACGACGGACGCAGACCTTCGTCGGCGGCGACGCCATGATCGTTGGAGTGCCACAGAAGGAGGGCGCGCCCGATCTCTCGGTCGCGGAGGCGATCGGCAACGAGTTGACCGCCGCACTGCTCGCGCCTCGCGTTCTCGAGGTGTGGTGGCGGGGAGAGCAGTTTCGCTTCGTTCATCACGGGTCGGGCGACGAGTACGACGTCGACGCTGCACTGGCCATCGCCAACTTCCTGCTGGAGGAGGCGGGCAGCACGCGACGCGCCGTGCGTCTCGCCGTCAACCGGGGACTGGGTGTGGCCGTGCTGATCGCGGAGCCCGACGGCATGGCGAGCGCTCGACGACAGAATCTCTTGGTGAAGGCCGTGGAGTCCTCTCCGCCGCGACCAACGGAGATCCCGCGCGACGAGAAGTGACGGCGCGGGCCGCACGCGGACCGGGTACGATTTCCATCTTTCAAAGGAGCCCCGCGTGAAGTTCTGGCAGGTCGCATCGTTCTCCGAGCCCGATCAACTCCTCGACATCGCGCGCGGCGCAGAGGAAGCCGGCTTCCACGGCGTCGTGCTCTCGGATCATCTCTTCTTCCCCGGCGAGCTGCGCTCGAAGTACCCCTACTCCGAAGACGGTAAGCCGATGTTCGACGGCACGATGCCGTTCCCCGATCCGTGGACGACGATCGCCGCGATGGCCGCCGTCACGACGCGACTGCATTTCGGCACGCTCGTCTACATCCTCCCGCTGCGGCACCCCCTCGAGGTCGCAAAGATCGTCGGTACCGCTGCGCTGCTGTCGGGCGATCGCGTGATGCTCGGCTGCGGTGCGGGCTGGATCCGCGAGGAGTACGACGCAGTGGGCGTCGACTTCGCAACGCGCGGCAAGCGCTACGACGAGATGATCGACGTCATGCGCAAGGCGTGGACCGGGAAGATGAGCGAGCACAACGGCCGCTTCTTCGATCTCGGCTCGTTCCAGATGAGCCCACCGCCGCGCGTCCAGGTACCGATCTGGATCGGCGGCATCGGCGAGCCAGCGCTACGCCGTGCAGCGACGCGCGGCGACGGCTGGATCGGCAACGGCCAGAGCCCCGACGACGCGCTGGCATCACTCACGCACCTGCGTGACCTGCGCACGCAGGCGGGTCGCACAGCGTTGCCCTTCGAAGCGCTCGTGCCGCTCACCACGCCGCCCGACGCCGACGTCATGAAGCGCCTCGGCGACGCCGGCATGACCGCCACCACCGCATGGCCCTTCCTCTACACACTCGGCCCCACCTCGACCGCCGCCCAGAAGCGCGACGCCATGCTCCGCTTCGGCGACTCGCTAATCGCAAAGCTCACCCCCTGAGGGGTGCCCCCCTGAGGGGTGCCGGGCGTCAGGTTATTCCGTTGTCAGGTTATTGCGACGACGCCCACCGCCGCTTCGGGATCGATCGGAGCTAGAAGCCGGCGACGCCCTTCACGATCCGCCCGGCGAGGTTGCCGCCCTCGCAGACGAGATCGGACCCGGTGCACGAGCGGCTCTCGTCCGACGCGAGAAACAGGATCGCGTTCGCGACGTCCTGCATCAGTGCATCGAGTGTGCGGTCCTTCTGATACGACAGCGTCGGCTGCATGCGCGGCAGGATCTTCTCGACCGGAACACCCGGCGGCATGTACGGCGCAACCATGAATGCGCTGCCCGCTTCGGGACACACGGTGTTGACGCGGATCCCGAAGCGACCGAGTTCCAGCGCCGCGACGCGCGTGATGCCGCGCACCGCCCATTTGCTCGAAGCGTACGCGACGACCCCGTTCTGCCCGCGCAGTCCGTCCACGGATGCGACGTTCACGATCGAGCCACCACCGGCCGCCTTCATCGATTCGGTCACCGACTTGATGCCGAGAAAGGTGCCGAGCTGATTCACGCGCACGACGCGCAAGAAGTCTTCGGGCGACGTGTCCGCGATCGCCGCCATGTGCAGCACCGCGGCGTTGTTGACGAGCACATCGATGTTGCCGAAGCGCAGCGCCGTCTCGGCGACCGCGCGCTCCCAGTGCGGCTCGGTCGTCACGTCGAGATGGATGAAGTGCGCCGCGGCGCCAATTTCGCGCGCGACGCTGGCGCCCAGTTCGCCCTGCACGTCGGCGAGCACCACCCGCGCGCCCTCCGCAGCAAAGAGCCGCGCGGTGAGGGCGCCGGTTCCACGCGCGGCGCCCGTCACCAGCGCCACCTTGCCGTCGAGTCGCCTCATCGCCGCCCTCCTCCCCGCCAATGAATCGCACCGCACCGGCCGGAAGCCAACAACCCCGTTTCCCGCGTAGCGAGCCAACGGCGAGCGGCGAGCCCCATCAGGCGGATTCGACGACGCCCAGGAATGCCGGTCGCTCGCCGCCGCCATGCATCAATACGGTTGCGCCCGAGACGTAGTTCGCGAGTGGCGACGCGAGGAACACGCACAGGTCGCCGACATCGCGTGGCGTACCGAGCCGCGCGAGCGGAACGGTCGCGGCGACACGCGCCTGCGCCGCGGCGTCGCCGTAGTGCATCTCGGCGAGTTCGGTCTTGATCATTCCCGCGGCGATCGCGTTGACGCGCACCTTCGGCGCCCACTCGACCGCGAGCGTTTGCGTGAGCGAGAGCAGACCCGCCTTCGCCGCGGCGTACGCGGCGGTGCCGGGCGATGGGCGCAGCGCCGAGACGCTCGCGATGTTGAGGATCACGCCGCCCGTCGGTTGCTGCTGCATCACGGCGTTCGCCTTCTGCGCAAAGTGCATCGGCGCGACGAGGTTGAGCTGCAGGATCTTCTCCGAGAAACGCGGCGACGCGGTGGCGGCCGCCGCTGCCGGCGAGCCGCCGGCGTTGTTCACCAGCACGTCGAGGCGACCGAAGCGTTCGCGCACGAGCGCGATCACGCGGTCGATCGACTCGAGTTCGCGTACGTCTGCCGGCGCGAAGAGCGCGCTTCGTCCGCCTGCGCTCGGCAGCGACTCCGGTTCGTTGCGCCCGCAGATCACCACGTCGGCGCCGGCTTCGAGCAGGCGCAGGCTGATGCCGCGACCCACGCCGCGGGCGCCGCCGGTGACGATCGCCACCTGGCCCGCGAGGTCGATCGCGATCACAGGCCCATCTCCATTGCAACGCGCTCGCGATGCCACGTCGGCGAACCGAGGAAGCTCTCCATCGAGCGCGCGCGCTTCAGGTGCAAGTGGACATCGTACTCCCAGGTGAAGCCGACGCCGCCATGAATCTGCAATGCGTCGGCCGCGCAGCGGAAGTAACTCTCGGAGCACCACGCCTTCGCGAGCGAGGCCACGCGCGGCAACTCGGCACCGCCCTCGTTCGCAACGCAGGCGGCGTAGTACGCTGCCGACCGCGACGACTCGACCGCCGTCATCATGTCGGCGCACTTGTGTTTGATCGCCTGGAACGAGCCGATCGGCCGGCCGAACTGCACGCGCTCCTTGGCATGGGCGACGGCGAGATCGAGGCAGCGCTGCGCGCCGCCGACCTGCTCGGCGCCGAGCGCGATCGCGGCGAGATCGAGCGCATGCGAGATCGCGCGCCACCCCTGCCCTGCTTCGCCGACGAGCGCCGCGGCGGAAACGCGTACGTTGCGCAGCGACACATCGGCGAGACGCCGCGTCTGGTCCATCGTCGGCAATGCGCGCCGCTCGATGCCGGGCGACGCCGCCGGCACCGCGAAGAGCGAGATCCCGTCCGCGCCCGCGCTGCCTTCGCGCCGCGCTGCGACGAGCAACAGGTCGGCGCAGTGTCCGTCGAGGACGAAGCGCTTCCGGCCGTCGAGAATGAAACCGTCGCCACTCGTGCGTGCGACGGCGGCGATAGCGCCGGCATCGAAGCAGCCGCTCGCTTCGGTGGTGGCGAGCGTCGCGATCGCGCGTCCCTCGGCGATCGCCGGCAGCCACTCGCGCGTCGCCGCGCAGTCGCCCGCGGCGAGCAAGGCCGGCGCCGCCATGCAGACGCTCGACAGGAACGGCGCGCAGAGCAGGGCTTCGCCCATCTCTTCCAGCAACGCCACCAACTCGACGATGCCGAGCCCGGCACCGCCGTACGGCTCCGGAATCGCGACGCCGGTCCAGCCGAGTTCGGTTGCAATGCGCTTCCAGGTGTCGGCGTCGAAGCCGAGTTCGCTCGCCATCGCGGCGCGCACCTGTTCGGAGGCAGAGTGGTCCTGCAGGAACGCCCGCGCCGCGCGCCGGAGTTCGTCCTGTTCCTCCGTGAAGACGAGCTGCATGACGCTAGGTGCCGTAGACCTTCTGCGGAGGCGTTGCCTTCTTCAGCAGCTGATGGACGACGCCGCCGATCTCGTCGGGCTCGAAGCGCGCGCCCTTGTCGACCTCGGGGCCACTGCGCCAGCCGTCTGCGAGGCTGATCTTGCCGCCCGCGACCTCGAAGATGCAGCCGCTCACGCTCTTCGATTCGGCGCTGCCGAGCCACACGACCAGCGGCGACACGTTCGCCGGATCCATCGCATCGAAGCCCGATTCGGGCGCCTTCATCATGTCGGCAAAGACACCCTCGGTCATGCGCGTGCGCGCGGACGGCGCAATCGCGTTCGCGGTGATGCCGTAGCGTGCGAGTTCCGCGGCCTGCACCAGTGTCAGCGCGGCGATGCCTGCCTTTGCCGCGGAGTACGCGCTCTGACCGATGCTGCCCTGCAGCCCCGCACCGGAGCTGGTGTTGATGATGCGCGCGTCCACCACGCGGCCGGCCTTCGACTCGGCGCGCCAGTGGTCGCAGGCGTGGCGCGAAATGCAGAAGTGGCCCTTCAGATGCACGCGCTGCACCGCTTCCCACTCTTCTTCGGAGCACGACACGAACATGCGATCCCGCACGAAGCCGGCATTGTTGACGACGACGTCGAGGCGGCCGAAAGCTTCGAGCGTGGCTTTGACCAGCGCTGCGGTCGCCACGAAATCCGCGACGTCGGCGCCGTTCGCGATCGCTTCACCGCCGGCGGCGCGGATCTCGGCGACGACGTCGTGCGCGGGCCCCGACGAGCCGCCGCGACCGTCGTTCTCGACACCGATGTCGTTCACCACGACCTTCGCGCCCGCTGCTGCGAACGCGAGCGCGTGGGCCCGACCGAGTCCGCGACCAGCACCGGTGACGATGGCCACCCGTCCCGCGCAGAGCTTCGTCATCAGAGGCGCTCCAGGATCGTGACGTTGGCCTGGCCGCCGCCTTCGCACATGGTTTGGAGGCCGTAGCGGCCGCCGGTGCGCTCGAGTTGGTTCAGCAGCGTGGTCATCAGGCGCGTCCCGGTGGCGCCGATCGGGTGACCGAGCGCAATGGCGCCGCCGTTCGGGTTCACCGTCGCCATGTCGGGATCGAGTTCCTTCTGCCAGGCCAGCACGACCGACGCGAACGCCTCATTGATCTCGACCGCTGCGATGTCGGACATCTTCATGCCGGCCTTCGCAAGCGCATGACGTGTCGCGGGGATCGGCGCGGTCAGCATGTAGATGGGATCGTCGGCGCGCACACTGATGTGGTGGATACGCGCTCTCGGCTTGAGGCCATGCGTCTTCAGCGCGCGCTCGGAGGCGACCAGCATGGCCGAAGCACCGTCCGAGATCTGGCTCGACACCGCGGCGGTGAGGCGTCCATCGGGCAGCAGCGTCTTCAGCTTCGCCATCTTCTCGCGACTGGTGTCGCGACGCGGGCCCTCGTCGCTGCGCACGTCGCCGAACGGGGCGATTTCGTTCTCGAAGCGACCTTCGTCGATCGCGCGGATCGCGCGCTGGTGGCTCTCGAACGCGAAGGCCTCCATGTCGTCACGCGTGATGTTCCACTTCTCGGCGATCATCTCGGCGCCGCGAAACTGCGACACTTCGCCGGCACCGTAGCGAGCGACCCAGCCTTTCGATCCCGAGAACGGATCCGGGAAGCCGAGCGGCTGCGCGAGCGTCATCGCCGACGAGATCGGGATCGCGCTCATGTTCTGCACGCCGCCCGCGACGACGAGATCGGAAGTGCCGCTCATCACCGCCTGCGCAGCGAAGTGCACCGACTGCTGCGACGAACCGCACTGGCGATCGATCGTCACACCGGGCACGTGATCGGGCAATCCCGCCGCGAGCCAGCAGGTACGCGCGATGTCGCCAGACTGCGAGCCGATCGTGTCGCAGCAGCCGAAGATCACGTCCTCGACGGCGCCGGCGTCGATGCCGGTGCGCAGCATCAGTGCCGCGAGCACGTGCGCGCCGAGGTCGGCGGAGTGGACCGTCGACAGCCCGCCGCCCTTTTTGCCCACCGGAGTGCGCACCGCGTCGATGATGTAGGCCTCGGCCATTTCTTCCTCCGGTTGGAAAGTCTAAAAAGTATTGCCCGGTCCGATCGGTGCGCCGTCTGCGAGCACGAACGCCGACACGCGACCGAGGTGGAATGTCGCGTCGCCGAAGTCGCGCTCGAGCGACCCCGCGCGACGCATCCACAGATGCAGATCCTGCTCCCAGGTGTAGCCGATCGCGCCATGCACTTGCAGCGCGACGCGCGCGGCGAAGGCCGCAGCTTCGGTCGCCGCGAGCTTCGCGTGCGAGACGTCGACGGCGCGCGTCGCGATCCCGGTGGCCACCGAGTGCGCCGCCTTGTAGACCACCGGTCGCGCGTATTCGAGCTTCACCTTCACATCGGCGAGCTTGTGCTGGAGCGCCTGGAACGACCCGATCGGGCGGCCGAACTGTTCGCGCTGCTTCGCGTAGCTGACGGCGATCTCGAGCAGCTGCTCGGTGACACCGATTGCCTGCGCCGCGGTTGCCAGCGCGCCGCGATCGAGCGCGACATCGAGCAGCCGGCGTGCGGCTTCGCCCGACGCGATGCGCGTCGCGGCCGACGGGGTCCACGCGACGCTGTATAGCCTCCGTGCGGGATCATTCGCGGGCTGATGCGTGAGCGTCGCGCCGCTGCGCTCGAGTGCATGCACTTCGTCGCCGTGCGCGAGCAGCAACAGGTCCGCGACGCCGGCGTCGGCGACGAACGGGTTGGCGGGATGACCGACCGCAAGGATCGCCGCACCGGCGGCGACGCGCGGCAGCCAATTGCTCGCAAGCCCGGCGTTGCCCGCGTCGCGCAGCAGCGGTGCGCCGACCGCAGCCGTAGTGATCACCGGCGCGGGCAGCGCCGCGCGTCCCGTTTCTTCGAGCAGCAGCACCAGATCGCGCTCGTCGAGTCCCATGCCACCGTGCGCGTCGGGAAGCAGCGCGCCGCACACACCGAGGTCGGCGAGCTTGCTCCACAGCACTGGGTCGTGTCCGCTCTCACTTGCCCAAAGCGCGCGCACCACGGCCGGCGTGCACTCTTTCGCGAGGAAGTCGCGCACGGTGCTCTGCAGCAGCAACGCATCGTCGCTGAACGCGAAGTGCATCAGAAACTCCTCGGCAGGCCGAGGATGCGTTCGGCGATCACGTTGCGCTGGATCTCGTTGGTGCCGGCGTAGATCGGGCCGGAGAGCGAGAACAGATAGCCGTCGAGCCAGTCTCCGACACCGATCGCGGCGGGCGCTTCGGGCAGCAGGTCGCCGCGGTGGCCGAGGATCCGCAGTGCGGTCTCGTGCATGCGCAGATCGAGTTCGGACCAGAAGATCTTGTTGAGGCTCGCCTCGGCGCCGATCTTGCCGCCGCCGAGCAGTCGCGACACGGTGCGATAGGTGTCGAGCGCATACGCTTCGGCGTGCATCCAGCAGCGCACGACTTCCTCGCGTGTATCGGCCGGCGCGCTCGCTTCGTTCTCGCGGTACAGCAGGACGAGCTTGCGCGCCGTCTGCTGGAAGCGCGCCGGGCTGCGGAGCATCAAGCCGCGCTCGAAGCCAGCCGTCGCCATCGCGACGTTCCATCCCTTGTTCTCGGCGCCGAGCCGGTTCGCGACCGGCACGCGCGCGTCGTCGAAGAACACCTCCGCAAAGCCCGTCTCGCCATCGAGCTGCGCGATCGGGCGCACCGTGACGCCCGGCGTCTCGAGCGGCACCAACACGAAGGTGAGTCCCTTGTGGCGCTCGGAAGCGGGATCGGTGCGGAACAGGCCGAAGAGCCAGTCCGCGAAAGCACCGCGCGACGCCCAGGTCTTCTGACCGTTCAGCACGTAGTGATCGCCGTCGAGCCGGGCTGTCGCCTGGATCGCCGCCATGTCGGAGCCCGCGTTTGGCTCCGACCAGCCCTGCGCCCAGACTTCTTCCGACGACGCGATCTTCGGCAGGAAGCGCGCCTTCTGCTCCGGCGTGCCGAACTCCATGATCGTCGGGCCGAGCAAGAAGATGCCGTTCTGGTTGATTCGCCGCGGCGCGCCCGCGCGGTAGTACTCCTCCTCGAAGATCAACCACTCCAGTAGATTGGCGCCGCGACCGCCATACTCGACCGGCCAAGGCACCATCGCGAAGCCGCCGTCGTTGAGAATGCGTTCCCACGCGCGGTGCTCGGCGGCACCTTCGGCGGTGTCGAACGATCGCAGCGCCGCCTTCGGCACATGCGCTTCGAGCCACGCGCGCGCTTCGGCGCGAAAGGCCTGCTGGGCGGGGGTGTAGGCGAGGTCCATCGGAGCGCCGATCGTAAACGAGACGGAGCGTCTCGTAAACCCCGGCAAGCGGAGCGCGCAGCGAGCCGAAGGCGAGCGAAGTTCATCGGGACGGCGGAGCGCGCAGCGAGCCGAAGGCGAGCGAAGTTCATCGGGACGGCGGAGCGCGCAGCGAGCCGAAGGCGAGCGAAGTTC
>JANLTC010000349.1:0-8420 GCA_031362725.1 Deltaproteobacteria bacterium
CCCTGGTCCTGCGATTCGCAGTGGCGGATCGCGTGCGGTCCTTCCGGCTTGAACAGCAGCTTCGTGAAATCGAGGCCCTTGGCCTTCCAGTGCGTGGTGGCACGATCCCAGTCGAGTCGGTCGACGCGCCCGACCATGTCGTCGAGCTTGCGGAATCCGAGCTTGGCCATCAGCTCGCGCAGCTCTTCGGCGACGAAGAACAGGTACTGCACGACGTGCTCGGGTTGCCCCGCGAAGCGTTTGCGGAGTTCAGGATTCTGCGTGGCGATCCCGACCGGGCAGGTGTTGAGGTGGCACACGCGCATCAGGATGCAGCCCATCGCGACGAGCGGCGCGGTCGAGAATCCGAATTCGTCGGCCCCGAGCAACGCGGCGATCGCCACGTCGCGCCCGGTCTTCAGGCCGCCGTCGGTCTGCACGCGAATCCGGCCGCGCAGATCGTTCAACACCAGCGTCTGTTGCGTCTCGGCGAGACCGAGTTCCCACGGCACACCGGCGTACTTGATCGATGCCAACGGCGACGCGCCCGTCCCGCCGTCGTGACCCGCGATCAGCACGCCGTCGGCCTTGCCCTTCGCGACGCCTGCCGCGATCGTGCCGACGCCTGTCTCCGCCACCAGCTTCACGCTGACCTTGGCACGCCGGTTGGCGTTCTTCAGGTCGTAGATCAACTGCGCCAGATCCTCGATCGAGTAGATGTCGTGGTGTGGCGGCGGCGAGATCAGCCCGACCCCCTGCGTCGAGTGCCGGGTCTTCGCGATCGCGGCGTCGACCTTGTGACCGGGCAGCTCACCGCCCTCGCCAGGCTTGGCGCCCTGCGCGACCTTGATCTGCAGCTCGTCGGCGTTCACCAGGTACCAGCTGGTCACACCGAAGCGGCCCGATGCAACCTGCTTGATGGCCGACCGACGCAAGTCGCCGTTCGCATCCGGCACGAAACGCCGCGAGTCCTCGCCACCCTCGCCGGTGTTGCTCTTGCCGCCGATGCGATTCATCGCGATCGCGATCGTCTCGTGGGCGTCGAGCGAAAGCGACCCGTACGACATCGCTCCCGTGCAGAACCGCTTCACGATCTCGCTGGCCGGCTCGACTTCATCGAGCGGAATCGCCGTCTCGGCAAACTGGAAACGGAACAGACCGCGCAGCGTGCAGAGTCGCTCCGAATCGTCGTCCGCGGCCTTCGAGAACTCCTTGAAGGTCGCGTAGGCGCGGTCGTGGTCTTCGATCCGAACGGCGTGCTGGAGCTTCGCGACGGTGTCGGGATTGAAGGTGTGACGCTCCCCGCGACGACGCCACTGGTAGAGACCACCCGGGTCGAGTTCCGGGTACGCAAACCCGTCGCCGGGGAACGCGCGCTCGTGACGCAACGCCACTTCCCTGGCGAGCACGCCAAAGCCGACACCCGACACGCGCGATGCGGTGCCCGTGAAGCAGCGCTCGACCAGATCGCGATCGAGACCAACCGCTTCGAAGATCTGGGCGCCGCGATAGCTCTGCAGCGTCGAGATCCCCATCTTCGCCATCGTCTTCAGCAGGCCCTTGTCGCAGGCCTTCAGGTAGTTCTTGATCGCCTTCGCGACGTCGATGCCGCCTGGCACGTAGGCGCCCTCTTCCAGCAGCTCTTCGATCGTCTCGAATGCCAGATACGGGTTGATCGCGCCTGCGCCGTAACCGATCAGCAGCGCGAAATGCGCAACGTCGCGGGCCTCCGCCGTTTCGCAGAGGAGACCGCACTGCGTTCGCAGGCCCTCACGCACCAGGTGGTGGTGAACGGCGCCGGTCGCGAGCAGCATCGGGATCGGCGCGAGTTCGGGCGTGACGCCGCGGTCCGAGAGCACGAGCAGGCAGAGGCCGTCGCGCACTGCCTGCTCCGCGTCGCGGCACAGCGCCTCGAGCGAACCGCGCAGGCCTTCGCCCGCATCGGCGATCTTGAACAGCGTCGGCAGCGTGCGTGCACCAAAGCCCGGCAGCGCGATCTGGCGAATCCGCTCGAGTTCCTCGTTGGTGAGGATCGGCCGGTTCGCGCGCAGCATGCGCGCATGCTCGGGCGTCTCGGCGAGCAGGTTCTTCTCGGCGCCGAGCGTCGAGTAGAGGGACATCACGGTGCCCTCGTTGATCGAGTCCATCGCCGGATTGGTGACCTGCGCGAACAGCTGCTTGAAATAGTGGTAGAGCATGCGCGGACGGTCCGAGAGGCACGCGAGCGCCTCGTCGTTGCCCATCGACCCGATCGCCCATTTGCCTTCGGCGGCCATCGGCGCGATCAGCAGCTTCAGATCCTCGCTGGTGTAGCCAAAGACCTGCTGCAGCGTGAAGCGCAGTTCGGGATTCGGCCGGCGCTCGGACGCGACTTCGGCGTGCGGCAGCTCGTCGAGCAGCACGCGGTTCGTCTCGACCCATTGGCGATACGGAAGCTTCGCGACGTAGCGGGCCTTGATCTCCTCGTCCTCGACGATGCGACCGAGTTCCAGGTCCACGAAAAAGATGCGGCCCGGCTGCAGCCGTCCCTTGCGCAGCACGCGCTCGGGCGCGAGGTCGAGCACGCCCACTTCGGACGCCATCACCAGCAAGCCATCCCGGGTGAGCGTCCAGCGCGAGGGGCGCAGACCGTTGCGGTCGAGCACGGCGCCGATCTTGCGACCGTCGGTGAACGCGATCGACGCCGGACCGTCCCAGGGTTCCATCAGCAACGAGTGGTATTCGTAGTAGGCGCGCCGATCGGGATCCATTTCGGCATGGTTCTCCCACGCCTCGGGAATCATCATCAGGATCGCTTCGGGCAGCTCGCGACCGTTCAGCACCAGGAACTCGAGCACGTTGTCGAACTGGGCCGAGTCCGATCCGCCGTCGCGCATGATCGGATAGAGTTTTGCCAGGTCGTCACCGAACAGCGCCGAGCGCATCGTGCCCTCGCGCGCGCGCATGTAGTTGCGATTGCCGCGCAGCGTGTTGATCTCGCCGTTGTGCGCCATGTAGCGGAACGGCTGGGCGAGGTCCCAGGTGGGGAACGTATTGGTGCTGTAGCGCGAGTGGACCAGCGCGACCGCTGACTCGACCGCTGGATCGGTGAGATCCGGGAAGAACGGCTCGAGCTGCGTCGACATCAGCATGCCGGTGAAGACGAAGGTCCGACTCGACAGGCTCGGCACGTAGCAGAAGCCACCGTGCGCCTTCACCAACGTCTCGAAGACGCGGCGGATCACGAAGAGCTTGCGTTCGAAGCCGTCCTGATCGAGACCCTCGGCGGCACCGATGAAAACCTGGCGGATCACCGGCATCGCCCCGCCCGAGATGCGGCCGATGCGGTGGCGCTGCACCGGGACGTCGCGCCAGCCGAGCAGGCGTTGACCCATTTCGGCGACGACGCGCTCGAAGCTCTGCTGCTGCCACGCGGCTTCCGCGGCGTCCTGCGACAGGAAGATCATGCCGGACGCATAGGCACCGATCGGCGGCAGCTCGATGCCGAGCCGATCCGCCTCCTTGCGCAGGAAGCGATCCGGGAGCTGGATCAAAATGCCAGCACCGTCCCCGGTTTCGGGGTCGCAGCCGCACGCGCCGCGATGTTCGAGGCGTTCCAGCACCTGGATGCCCTGGTGCACCAGCGCGTGCGACTTCGTGCCGTCGATCTGCGCGACGAAGCCGACGCCGCAGGCGTCGTGCTCGTGCGACGGGTCGTAGAGGCCCTGCTCGGCGGGACGTCCCGACGATCGCTCCATGCGCACTCCTTCTCGCTCGGCGCTCACTCCGAATCCTCCGGACGCAGACGCGGCGCGCGGCGCCGACGCGGCAGCGGCGCATCCGTCACGTCGAGCGCGACACGCGTGCGTTCCGAGTGCGTCGACAACACGACCATCGTCTCGCTGCGGGTCACACCCTCGATGCGCCGGATCATGTCGATCAATCGTTCGAGGGTCTCGGTGCTCTCGGTACGGACCTTCAGCATCAGCGTGTGCTGGCCCGTCACGTGATGACACTCGAGTACGTCGCCTTCGGTTTCGATCTCCTTCTCGAATGCCTGGAAGGCGCTCGGATGGCTGATCGAAACGCCGATGAAGGCGGTGACGTCCTTGCCGAGCGCGCGCGCGTCGAGCAGCGCCGCGTAGCCGCGAATCACGCCGCCATCCTCGAGCTTCTTGATGCGCTCGACGACGGACGGCGCGGACAGGCCCACCTGCTTGCCGATCTCCGCGAGCGGCTGCTTGCAGTTGTGCTGCAGCGCATCGAGGATGCCGACGTCGGTCGCATCCAAGATCAGATCGGGCGGGCTGGGTCGGTCGATTTTCATTAGGTGGGGGACCCTTTGAACCTAATTTTTAGAGGATAGATTCCAATCTGGCAAGGATTTAAGCGGATTAAACGCGAAGTTTCTTGCGCTGGATTCGGCGCGGGGCGCCGCAAGACGGATCAGGCGGGTCGGGAGTCGACCAACGCCCGCATCCGGTCCGGATGGTTCGTGAACAGGCCGTCGACCCCGAGAGCGAGGAGACGCTGCATCTCGCCGAGGTCGTCGACGGTGAACACGTAGACAGCGAGCCCGGCGGCATGGGCTTCGTCGACCAGCGCCGCGCTGACGATCGACGCCTCCGGATTGATCGCCTCGGCCCCGAGTTCGCGCGCCCGTTCGAGGATGCGGATCGGGTAGCGGCTCGAGATCAGCAGCGCGAGGCGCGCGCCCGGCGCGAGCGCGCGCAGGCGGCCGAGCACCGAGTCGTAGAACGACGACCACAGCGTGCCCGGGAGCAACCCGCGCGCGTTCACCGCCGCCAGCGCCTGCGCTTCGAGACCCTCGTAGTCGGCGTCGGTGGCGCGCTTCAGCTCGAGATTGAACGGAATCCGCGGGCCGAAGCGATCGAGGACCTCGTCGAGCGTCGGCACCCTCTCGCCACCACCTGCGTCGAGCGCGCGGATCTCGGCAAGCGTCGCGCCCGCGATCTCGCCGACCCCGCCGAGGCCGCAGAGATCCTCGTCGTGCGTGACGACGATCGCGCCATCGCGCGTGCGGTGCAGATCGGTCTCGATCATGTCCGCGCGCTGCGAAACGGCCAGTTCGAAAGCCGGCAGCGTGTTCTGCGGCCGATGAGCGGAAGCGCCGCGATGCGCGATCACGAGAGGCGTGCTCAACTGGTTTCCCAATCGCGCGAGCGCTCGACCGCGCGCTTCCAGCCGGCGTAGAGCGCGTCGCGAGCCGCTTTGTCCACCGTCGGTTCGAAGCGCGTCGCGCCCTGCGTGGTCACCGATTTCAACTCGTTGCGATCGCGCCAGAACCCGACCGCCAGACCTGCCAGCGCCGCCGCGCCGAACGCGGTGACTTCGAGCATGCCCGGCCGTTCGA
Organism: Deltaproteobacteria bacterium; assembly: GCA_031362725.1. Lineage (GTDB taxonomy): Bacteria > Myxococcota_A > UBA9160 > UBA9160 > PR03 > PR03. Next base: position 5,333 of record JANLTC010000349.1, read on the forward strand.
CCGGCACGCCGAGCACGTCGGCCTGCATCTGCATCAGGAAGTCGTTGCGACATGCGCCGCCGTCGACGCGCAGCACCGCGAGCGGGATGCCGGCGTCGGTCGCCATGCACTCGACCACGTCGCGCGACTGGTACGCGATCGATTCGAGCGTCGCGCGGATCAGATGCGCGCGCGTAGTGCCGCGCGTGAGCCCGACGATCGTGCCGCGCGCGCGCTCGTCCCAATACGGCGCGCCGAGACCGACGAACGCCGGCACCACGTAGACGCCGCCGCTGTCTTCGACGCTGCGCGCGGCCGCTTCGGTCTCGGCCGCGTCGTCGATCAAGCGCAGGCCGTCGCGCAGCCATTGCACCGCGGCGCCGGCGACGAAGACGCTGCCTTCGAGCGCGTACTCGACGGCGCCCCCGATGCCCCATGCGATCGTCGTCAGCAGCCCGGTCGTAGACGGCCGCGGCTTCGCGCCGGTGTGGAGCAGCAAGAAGCAACCGGTGCCGTAGGTGTTCTTTGCGCGACCGGCCTCGAAGCAACCCTGACCGAACAGCGCGGCCTGCTGATCGCCCGCCATGCCGGCGATCGGGATCGCGCGGCCAAACCACTCCGGGTCGGTCTCGCCGAAGATTCCGCTCGACTCCTGCACCGCCGGCAGCATGGCACGCGGTACGCGCAACGCCTCGAGCAGCAACTCATTCCACGCGAGCGCGTGGATGTCGTAGAGCATCGTCCGCGACGCGTTCGAATACTCGGTCGCGTGCACGCGGCCCTTCGTCAGCTTGTGGAGCAGGAAGCTGTCGATCGTCCCGAAGGCGAGTTCACCGCGCTCCGCGCGCGCCTGCGCACCCGCAACGGCATCGAGAATGAAACGCACTTTGGTGCCGGAGAAGTACGCATCGACGACGAGCCCGGTTCGCGCGCGCACTTCGGGTTCGAGACCGTCCGCGCGCAGCCGCTCGCAGATCGGCGCGGTCTGGCGCGACTGCCAGACGATCGCGCGATGGATCGGCTCGCCGGTTGCGCGGTCCCAGACGACCGTCGTTTCGCGCTGATTCGTGATGCCGACCGCCGCAACGTCCGCGGCGCTCGTCTTCGACTTCGCGAGGACGCCCCGCGCCGCGCGCAGCTGGCTGTCCCAGATCTCGGCGGGGTCGTGCTCGACCCAGCCGGGCTTCGGGAAATGCTGCGGGAACTCGTGCTGATCGGAAGCGACGACGATTCCGTCGCGATCGAAGAGGATCGCGCGCGACGACGTCGTGCCCTGGTCGAGCGCCAGCACATAGCGGCTCACGGAGCGCCTCCCTCCGCCTCGAAGAGCGCACCCACGAACTCCTCGGCGTCGAAGTCGCGCAGGTCGTCGAGTGTCTCGCCGACGCCGATGTAGCGCACCGGAATGCCGAACTCGTCGGCGAGTCCCACCAGCACGCCGCCCTTTGCAGTGCCGTCGAGCTTGGTGAGCACGAGACCCGTGACGCCGGCAGCCTCGGTGAAGACGCGCGCCTGCGAGATCGCATTCTGGCCGGTGTTCGCATCGAGCACCAGCAGCACCTCGTGCGGCGCACCCGGCACGTCGCGCCCGATCACGCGCACGATCTTGCGCAGTTCCTCGATCAGCGGCGCCTTCGTCTGCAGACGCCCGGCGGTGTCGATGATCGCGACGTCGCAGCCGCGCGTGAGGGCTGCCTTCACGGTGTCGAACGCGACGGCCGCGGGATCGCCGCCCGCCTGCCCCTTCACGACGTCGCACCCGACGCGCTGGCCCCAGACCTCGAGCTGCTCGATCGCGGCGGCGCGGAAGGTGTCGCCGGCCCCCATCACCACGCGCTTGCCCTCCGCCTGATAGCGCGCCGCGAGCTTGCCGATCGTCGTCGTCTTGCCCGAACCGTTCACGCCGAGCACCAGCACGACGTGCGGTTTCGCATCCGCGACCTTCGCCGGCACTTCGACGCGCCGCAGCTTCTCGAGCATCGCCTCGCGCAACACCGCGCGCAGTTGGGTCGCATCGCCGCCGCTGGCCTTGGCGCGCACCGCCGCGAGCAGGCTCTCGGCCGTCGTAACGCCGAGGTCGGCGCCAAAGAGCAGCGCCTCCAGCTCTCCGAGCAGGTCGGCATCGACTTTGCGCGTGCCGACCAGCGCGCCGAGTCGGCCCATGAATGCGGAGCGCGTGCGCGAAAGGCGATCGAAGAGCCGGACCTTCGGCTTCGGCGCCTCGACCTTTGGGGCGGGCGCCAGTGCAGGCGCTGCTGCCGGCACGATGAGCACCGGCGCGGGTAGCGGCGGCGGCGGCTGTAGCGCGGAGACCGGCGTGGGCTCGGCGCGCAGCGGAGAGGGTTCGGGCTCTGTGCGCGGCGCCGGCTTCGGGATCGCAACCGGCGCGATCGAAACCGGCTCGGGATGCGGGGCGAAGGTCGCCGGCTGACGTTCCGGCGCGGTCAGCGCGGCCGGTGCCGTGGCGCGTCGCAACCCCATCACCAGCGCGACGATCAGCCACGGGAACACGAGTGCCGCGCCGACACCCGCTTCGGGGTGCGCGGCGATCCAGTCGAAGAGCGGAACGAAGAAGCCAGCGATCTGCGTCATGGGCGGCGGAAGATACCCGCGCCCGCCGACCTCGCAGCCCCGTCAGGCGTCGCGGAGGGCGACGGAGACGATCTTCGAGACGCCGCGGTCTTCCATCGTGACGCCGTAGAGCACGTCGGCGATCTCGATCGTCGACTTGTTGTGGGTGATGACGAGGAATTGTGAGTCGCTCGCCATCTCGCGGACGATCTCGTTGAAGCGGCCGACGTTCGCGTCGTCGAGCGCGGCGTCCACTTCGTCGAGCAGGAAGAACGGCGACGGGTGCACCTGGAACAGCGAGACGAGCAGCGCGAGCGCCGTCATCGTCTTCTCGCCGCCCGAGAGCAGGATCACGCTCTGGAGTTTCTTGCCCGGCGGCTGCGCCATGATCTCGACGCCGGCTTCGAGCACGTCGTCGGTCTCGGTCAGCGAGAGGCTCGCCTTGCCGCCGCCGAACAGGCGCGGGAAGTTCAACTGGAAGCGCTCATTCACCGCGTCGAAGGTTTCCCGGAAGCGCTTGCGGCTGGCGCGAGCGGCG
>JANLTC010000360.1:0-16511 GCA_031362725.1 Deltaproteobacteria bacterium
CGACTTCGAGGAAGCTGTCGCCGACGGGGAGGACCGCGTTCACGAGACCGAACGCCGCGACCCCCGGGTCCCGGAAGCCGACTTCGAGGCCGAACACTGCGCACAGATCGTCGACGGTCTTCTCGAGGTCGAGCGCGAGCAGCGCGATCTGTCGCAGCCGCATCCGTGTCACTCCTTCTGTTGCAGCAGCCAGTTCCACGCAATGCCGATCGGAACGAATCCCATCGCAGCGTACATCGCCTTCGGTGTGTCGCCGGCCGCGGCGGGCAGGAAGACCAGCTGCGCGCCGCGGCGGTGCGCCTCGCTAGCACACGATGTGACCAGCGCTGTGGCGACCCCGCGTTGGCGCGCCGCGGGGGCGACCAGCAGGTCTTCCAGATAACCGACACCACCGTGCACGAAGATCGAGAAGTAGCCGAGCAGATCCGGACCGTCGAAGGCACCGAAGTAGGTGACGGCTGGCGCGCTGCGCCGCACGTAGGCGACCCATTCGTCGCCGATCCGGATGAACCAAGGTGCGCGCTCGTCCTGCTGCTTCAACGCGCGCCAGCGGCGCCATGCGTTTTCGCCTTCGATCGGCTCGATGCGGACGTGCGCGGCCCGGCCGCGGACGTCACCGGCGAGCGTCATCAGGATCTCGGCGCTCGGCTGATGGCCGCGCAGCGCGAGCTGCGACTCGAGGCTCGGTGCGACGACGCGCGCATCGAGACGGAACGAGCGGTAGTGCCGATCTGCGAAGACGCGCTCGACCGCGTCCAGCAACCGCGGAATCTCCGCATCCGCGGTCGCGACGCGCCGCACGTGGTTCGCGTCGTAGACGTTCGGGAAGCGGTCGTCGCGCAGGAACAGGGCGCCGTGGCGCTCTTCGGTCAGTGCGCCGCACGCGTGACGGGCGTCGAAGGCCTCGAGTACGGCGACGAGTTTTGGAGAGATCTGGCGCATCGGCGCTCGCTCGGGCTCTCAGCCGCCCACCGTCCAGGTATCGCTGCCGTGCAGCAGCTTGCGCAGATCGCCCGCACCGCGCGTCTGCGTCGCATCCTCGATCTGCTTCTCGAGCAGCGCTTCGTAGCTGGGCCTCTCGACCGCCCGCAGCACGCCGACCGGAATCGGGAACTCCGGCGGCGCGAGCGCCGCAAGCACCGCGGCGTAGCCGGGACTCTCGTGCTTCTCGTCGTGCACGGTGATGCCGGCGGCGATCGGGTCCTCGTCGTCGCGGAGCGCGATCACCTGCGGCACGCCGTGTTCGATGCGGATGCCGCGGCGCTTGCCCTTGGCTCCCCAGACGAGCGGCTTGCCGTGCTCGAGTGGCAGACCGGCTTCGACGCGCGTCTTCTTGTCTTCGATCGCGGCCCACTCGCCGTCGTTGTACACCGGGCAGTTCTGCAGGATCTCGATGAACGCCGCGCCCTTGTGATCGTGGGCGCGGCGGAGCACGTCCTGGAGGCTGGCGGCGTCTACGTCGACGGTGCGCGCGACGAAGGTCGCGCCGGCGCCGAGCGCGAACGCGAGCGGATCGAGCGGTGAGTCGATCACGCCCATCGGGATCGATTTGTTGCGCATCCCCATCCGAGATGTCGGCGAGTACTGTCCCTTGGTGAGACCGTAGATGCGGTTGTTGAAGAGCAGGATCTGCAAGTCGACGTTGCGGCGCAGCACGTGCAGCATGTGATTGCCGCCGATCGACAGGCCGTCGCCGTCGCCCGTGATCACCCACACCGAGAGCTCGGGCCGCGACAGCTTGATTCCGGTCGCGAACGCCGGCGCGCGGCCGTGGATCGTGTGGAAGCCGTAGGTGTTCATGTAGTAGGGGAAGCGGCTCGAGCAGCCGATGCCCGACACGAAAACGAAGTTCTCGCGCGGTATCCCGAGCTCCGGCATCAGACGCTGCACGTTGGCGAGCACGGAGTAGTCCCCGCAACCGGGGCACCAGCGGATCTCCTGGTCCGACTCGAAATCCCGCTTGGTCTGCTTCGCGATCGGTGCGGACACTACTCGACCCCCAGCAGGCGCTCGATCGCCGCCCGCACGTCGGACACCTTGAAGGGCTGCCCCTGGACCTTGGACAGACTCTCGGCGGGCACCAGGAACTCCGCGCGCAGCAGGCGTACCAACTGTCCGGTGTTCAGCTCGGCGACCAGTACCCGCTCGAAGCGACGCAGCACGTCGCCGAGATTCGGTGCAAGCGGATTGAGATGGCGCAGATGCAGGCTCGCAACATCATGTCCAGCCGCGCGCGCTTCATCGATGGCCGACGTGATGGCGCCATACGTTCCGCCCCAGCCGACCACGAGCAGCTTGCCCGAATCGGCACCGTACGGCGTCACAGGCGCGATCTCTCGCGCGATCCGCGCCACCTTCTCGCGGCGCAGGTCGGTCATCCGCTGGTGGTTCTCGGGCAGGTACGAGACGTTGCCCTGGCCGTCCTGCTTCTCGAGACCGCCGATCCGGTGCTCGAGGCCGGGCGTGCCCGGGATCGCCCAGGGTCGCGCGAGCGTGTCGTCGTCGCGCAGATACGGCATGAAGCCGCTCACCTCGGTTCGGAATTGCACCGGGTGACGCGGCAGCGCGTCGACATCCGGGATGCGCCACGGCTCGGCGCTATTCGCGAGATACGAGTCGGAGAGCACGACCACCGGCGTCATGTACGTGACGGCCAGGCGGAACGCTTCGAGCATCACCGAAAAGCACTCGCCGGGCGTCGCTGGCGCGAGGATCGGGAGCGGGGAGTCGGAGCTGCGGCCATAGAGCGCGCAGAGCAGGTCGGCCTGCTCCTCCTTGGTCGGCAGCCCGGTCGACGGACCGGCGCGCTGGACGTCGACGATCACCAGCGGCAGCTCGGCGACGACCGCCAGATTGATCGTCTCCTGCTTCAGCAACAGACCCGGTCCGCTCGTCACGGTGAGCCCGAGCATTCCCGCGAACGACGCGCCGAGCGCGACCGCCGCGGCCGCGATCTCGTCCTCCGCTTGAAACGTCTTGATGCCGAAGTTGCGGTGCTTGGCGAGTTCCTGGAGCACGTCGGTGGCGGGCGTGATCGGATAGGCGCCGATGACCAGGGGGCGCTGCATCGTCACGCTTGCGGCGACGCAGCCGAGCGCAAGGGCGGTGTTGCCGGTGATGTTGCGGTAGACGCCTGGCTCGATCTTCGCGCGCGGCACTTCGAAGCTCACCGGGAATAGTTCACTGGTCTCGCCGAAGTGGTAGCCGGCCATCAGCACGCGCCGGTTCGCCTCGCGGATCTCGCCTGCGAAGCGCGCTTCGATCCATGCGACGGTGGCTTCGATCGGCCGACCGTAGAGCCAGTACATCAGGCCGAGCGCGAAGAAGTTCTTCGAGCGGCCCGCTTCGCTCTGTGAGAGCGACAGATCCCGCAGCGCCTCGAAGGTGAGTCGCGTGATCGGAATCTCGACGAGGCGGTAGCGCTCGCGCACATCCGGCAGCGGGTCGGTCGTGTAGCCGGCTCGATCGAAGTTCCGATCCGTGAACGTGTCAGCGTTGATGATCACCATGCCGCTGCGGCGCACTTCGCCGAGCGATGCACGCAGTGCGGCGGGGTTGAACGCGACGAGTACGTCGGCCTGATCCGCGGGCGTGCGGATGTCTTGCGAGGAGAAGTGGATCTGGTAGCCCGAGACGCCGGCGAGCGTTCCGGCCGGAGCGCGAATTTCGGCCGGAAAGTCAGGCAGGGTCGAAAGATCGTTGCCGGCCAGCGCGGTCGACTCGGTGAACTTGGTGCCGGTCAGCTGCACACCGTCGCCCGAGTCGCCGGCAAAGCGGATCGCGACCCGGTCGAGCCGCTCCTGGGGCTTGCGTCTCGAGGAACGCGGCGACGCCACGGGACCCTGCTCTTGCGTCAATTCGACCTCCGTGGGGCGCGCGGAGTGTATCGGCCGAGTCCGGGGCCGAAAGCCCCAAGTCGGCAAAGCACGCGACGAACCTCCCACTCGCAGATCGACCAAGCCCGTTTCTCGTGTTGGCACGAGCGCCTCCGCGCTCGCGCGGAAGGCACCAGTCCTCGCAGCCAACTCGTCGGGCCTGGTGCCCAAGTCTCGAGGTCCGAACTCTTCGCCGTGACGCGACCTTCTGGGGCTCGGCTGCCAGCGCGCGAGCCTCAAGCCGCGCGCGTGCGACGCCGATGGGCACGACATGTTTGCGGCGCGGCAACGACCGCTTGTGCTCGTCGAGGATCGTCTCCTCGCGTTGCGCATGTCGCTGAACGCACCCGTGCTCGCGACAGCCGAACTGCCAGTCGGTCCGGCACGCGCGGCGATCGTGGTGCACACGCAGGGTGCCGTGCGCTGTTTCTCGATCGTGGTCCGTTCGCTGCGCAACGGCGCCTCGGTGATCTACGAACTCGAAGGGGAGGATCTGCGCGAGGACATCGGCTGGTCGGTCGCGCTCGATGCCTCGCTGTCGTTCGGCGAGAGCATGGGTTTCCTATTCGACGACGAGATGCTGGTCGACCGTCGTCCGGAGACGCTGCGCCGCGCGATCACGCGGCTGCACGAAATCCTCGCGCCGCAAGACGTCTCCGACGACGACTCGCAGCCCATTTCGGCGCCGCGCGCGGCCGGGGACGAAGCGGGCGAGATTCTGCTCGAAGACGAACTCGACAACGCCATGCCGCTAGCCGATGAACAGGGATCGGACGCCACCGGGCCGCTCGAGGCGCCGCGGCCGAACTCGGAGCGCCCGGTGCAGAGCCCCCGTCCTCCCGTTCCAGCAAGTCAGCCGCTTCGCGCCGCTCCCGGTGATCCAGCGCGCCAGCCACCGGGCAGCGCGCGCGTCGAGCAACCGGTTCCGCTGTCGAGGTTTCGAGCGATACCGCCGGTTGTCGCGGCGGCGATGGCGCCGATCGAGAACCAGCCGACTACCGGAGAGCCGGCGCGCGTGCATGGCGGGGCAACGCTTGGTCGCGTGCGTCCGGTACGACTACGGACGGTCAACCCCGATGCGCCAGCGAAACTGGATCCGCGGTTGCGCCTGCTTGCCGATTTTTGATGCGAAGCGATTCGAAAGCCTTCGATTGCATCGCGTTCCTCCGAGGAGGGGATCCATGGACCCGCTGATTTCGCGTTCCCGGGCCGCTACGCACTTCGCGCTCGCTGCCCTTCTTGCGGTTGGATCGTCGCTTGCGTGCGCCTCCGCAACGCCGCCCGACGCCAAGCCAGTGGCGACGAGTCCACCGACATCGCTCGGCGCATCGCAACCGAATCGCCTCGACCGCAACGCGGCACTCACCGAGCCGCAAAAGCGCGCCCAGATGCACTACCAGATGGGGGTCGACCAACTGCGACAGGGACGCCCGCCCGAGGCGATCGGTGAACTGCTGAACGCCGAGCGCTTCGACCCGGCCGACGAGAAGGTCCAGTTCGCGCTCGCGGAGGCCTACCGCCAGCAGGGACGCGACGTCGAGACGGAGGCGCATCTCGTTCGCGCGCTCGAGATCCGGCCCAACTTCCACGAGGCGCGACTGAATCTCGCCGCATTCTACATCCAGGTCGAGCGCATCGAGGCGGCGATCCCGCTGCTGAATCAGCTGCTGGCCGAGCCGACTTTCCCTGCACCCTGGCGCGCGCTGACGAATCTCGGCTGGGCCGAGTTCCGCCTTGGCCGCCTCGACGACGCGCACCAACATCTCACACTGGCGGTCGACTACCGGCCCGAGTACTGGCCCGCTCGCTTGAATCTCGGCATCCTCGAAAGCGAACGCGGGAATCGCGCCGAAGCGATCCAGCAATTCGAGCGTGTGCTCGAGGGCAAACTCAGTCCGCTCGCAGAAGCGGAAGTGCGCTACCGGCTCGCCGAGCAGCTCGTTTCGCTCGGTGACAAGAAAGGCGCCGTTCGTCACCTGACGGTGGCGAGCGACCTGCGCCCGAATGGACCATGGAGCAAGCGCAGCGCGGAGTATCTGAAGACGCTGTACTAGCGTCGCGCGAGCGCGCCGAGCCGATCGGCGCCTACCTCGCACGCCAGCGCGTGCTTCGCGGCATCACGCTCGAGCAGCTCGCCGACACCACGCGCATTCCGCTCCGCGCGCTGGTGCGGCTCGAGGCGGGCGTCTTCGATATCGAGCCAGATGGCTTTGCCCGTGGCTTCGTCCGCACCGTCGCGACGGCGCTCGGCCTGCCGCCCGACGAAACCGTCGCGCGCATGCTGCCCGAAGCCAACGAGAGCGATCGGCACCGCGGTCGCTTCCTGGTCTGGCTGCGGCGCGGCTTCGCGACAGCCTCGGTGCTCGTGTTCCTTCTGCTGGCGGTCTGGACCGTCACCGGCCATCAGCTCCTCCCGGGCGATTGGAGCCGGAACCGGGAGGAGTTGATTCACCGCCGTGACGCGATCCGCGCGCTGGCGGACGAGCAGGTCGGGAAGAACGAAGCGCCCGTGGAAAAACGCCTACCGAAGGGCCCCTGAGAGCTAGCTTCGCGTTCTTGTCCACCCTCGAAACCCGAGCGTTCGTGCTGCGCGCCGTCGACTTTGGCGAGTCGGACCGCATCGCGCATCTGCTCACGCCGGTGACCTCGCGGCTTACGGTGATCGCGAAAGGCGCCAAGCGCAGCAAGCGCCGCTTCCCCGGGACGCTCGACCTCTTCAACCTGCTCGACGTGCGGGTCGAGCAGCGTCGCGCGAACACGATGGGACGACTCGAACAGGCGCGACTGCTCGACGCGTTCGACCTGTTGCGCACGCGGCCCGCCCGCTTCGCGCTCGCTTGCTACCTCGCCGAGTTGGTCGACCGGCTCGCGCCGGAAGGGGCCGGCGGAGCCGACGCGCGCGAACTCTACGAGGTGGTGCTGGGCGCGATTCGCGTGGTCGCGTCGCGCGAACCGGACGCGCGACTGCGTGCACTGCTCGAGTTGCGCGTGCTGGCGGCGCTGGGGCTGCGACCCGAGCTCGGTCGCTGTGTCCGCTGTGGTCGCGACATCGACGTCGCCGCGCTGACATCGCCATCGGCGGCGGTGCCGTTCCACGTAGCGGAGGGCGGTCCGCTGTGTCGATCCTGCACGACGGGTCCCGAGGGCGTCGTCGCGGTGCATCTCGGCACGCTGCGCGCACTCGAACAGGGGCTGCGACTTCCGATCGACCGGCTCGACCGACTCGCGCTCGGCCCGCAACCCATCGCCGAGGCGCAGGCACTGCTGTCGCGATTCCTGCGATTCCACGTCGGATTCGAAGTTCGCAGCGAACGATTTCTCGATCGCGTCCTTGCGAGCGTCGCGTCGCGCGCCTCGGCTTGACCCGCCCGGTGGCGCTCGCAATCATGCCAGCCTTATGAAACTCGCCGCTCGCCTGCGGCTCGCTACGCGGGAGCGTCCTTATGAAGTCTCGCCGCTCGCCTGCGGCTCGCTACGCGGGAGCGTCCTTATGAAGTCTCGCCGCTCGCCTGCGGCTCGCTACGCGGGCATGGGATCGTGAGTTCGGACGTCGATGCGGCCGAGGCCTCGTCCGCTTTGCCGCGCATGGACGATGTTGTTTCGCTGTGCGCGCGGCGCGGCTTCATCTGGCAATCGAGCGAGATCTACGGCGGCATCAACGGCTTCTGGGACTACGGGCCGCTCGGCGTCGAACTCAAGAACAACCTGAAGGCGCTCTGGTGGCAACGCGTCGTGCGCGAACGCGACGACGTCGAGGGCCTCGACTCGTCGATCATCGCCCACCCGCGCACCTGGGAGGCATCGGGCCACGTCGAGCACTTCAGCGATCCGCTCGTCGATTGCAAGGCGTGCAAGAAACGCATGCGCGCCGATCAGCTCGACGACGCGGGACCGTGCCCTTCGCGGCAGGGAACCTCCGAACACGACTGGACCGAAGCGCGCAACTTCAACCTGATGCTGAAGACCTTCGTCGGTGCGCAGGAAGATGCGGCCGCGACGGCGTTCCTGCGCGCGGAGACCTGCCAGTCGATCTTTCTCGACTTCAAACGTGTCCGCGAAAGTGCGCGCCAGAAGCTGCCGTTCGGAATCGCGCAGATCGGCAAGGCGTTCCGAAATGAGATCAACCCGCGAAACTTCACTTTTCGCTCGCGTGAATTCGAACAGGCAGAGCTGGAGTTCTTCTGCCACGTCGGCGAGCGCGAGAAGTGGTTCGAGCACTGGCGCGGCGAACGCCTCGCCTTCCACCACGCACTCGGATTCACCGAAGCGCGGCTGCGCGTGCGCCCGCATCGACCCGAAGAACTCGCCCACTACGCCCATGCGGCCGTGGACATCGAGTTCCTGTTTCCATTTGGCTGGCAGGAGATCGAAGGGATCCACGACCGCGGCGACTGGGACTTGCGGCGTCACAGCGAATTCTCGGGCAAGGATCTGACGGTCACGGACGAGGACACGAAGGAGCGTTTCCATCCCTGCGTGATCGAGACGTCGGTGGGCATCGATCGCACCTGCCTCGCGCTGCTCGCGAACTCGTATCGAGAAGAGAAGCTTGCTGATGGCGAGACGCGCGCGCTGTTGCGACTGCCATTCGCGGTCGCGCCGTTGAAGGTCGCCGTGTTGCCGCTCGCGAAGAAGCTCGCGGAGCCGGCGCAACGCATCGCGAAGGACCTGCGGCGCCACTGGAGCGTGTTCTACGACGAGTCTGGAAACATTGGACGGCGTTATCGCCGCCAGGACGAAGTCGGCACGCCGTTCTGTATCACCTATGACTTCGATTCCGAGTCCGACGCCCGGGTCACCGTTCGCGAGCGCGACTCGATGACGCAGGAAAGGATCCCAATGGACGGTCTCCGTGCGTATCTGCAAGAACGCTTGGACGCCGCGCGGTGAGCGCGACCAACGAGGCGAAGCCCGTGCGCGGTGGACGGCGCGTTTTCAGCTTTGGCGACGGCAAGGCCGACGGCGACGCCAAGATGAAGGAGGTACTCGGCGGGAAGGGCGCGAACCTCGCCGAGATGACACGGATCGGATTGCCCGTCCCCGCCGGCTTCACGATCTCGACGGCGGTCTGCGCCGAGTACCAGGCCGCCGGTGACCGGATCCCGAAGGCGCTGCGGCCCGAGGTCGCGAAGGCGCTTGCGAGGGTCGAACGCGCGATGGCGGCGCGCTTCGGCGATGTGTCGCATCCGCTGCTGCTGTCGGTTCGCTCGGGTGCCCGCGTGTCGATGCCGGGCATGATGGACACGGTGCTGAACCTCGGTCTCAACGACCTCACCGTCGAAGGTCTCGCCGCGCACGCCGATGCCCGCTTCGCCTACGACTCCTACCGCCGCTTCATCCAGATGTACGGCGACGTCGTACAGGGCGTTCCGCGCGACCGCTTCGAGCACCGCCTCGAAGCCCAGAAGGCCAACCGTCGCGTGCACCTCGATACGGAACTCGACGCCGACGACTGGCGCGAGCTGGTGCGTGAATACCTGCGCATCATCGAGGAGGAGACCGGAGAACCCTTCCCGCAGGATCCGCAACAGCAACTATGGGGCGCGATCGGCGCGGTGTTCCGCTCGTGGAAGACCCCGCGCGCGATCACGTATCGGAAGATGAACGCGATACCGGATGACTGGGGCACGGCAGTGAACGTGCAGGCCATGGTGTTCGGCAATATGGGCGACGACTGCGCCACGGGCGTTGCGTTCACACGAGACCCGGCGACCGGCTCGAACGTCTTCTACGGCGAATACCTCAAGAACGCCCAGGGAGAGGACGTCGTTGCGGGCACGCGCACGCCGCAACCGATCAACAGGGAGAGTCGCAGTCCAGATCAGGCCCATCTCCCGACGCTCGAAGAGGAGATGCCGAAGGCCTACAAGCAGCTCGCGCGGATCCGCCACACGCTCGAGTCGCACTACTGCGAGATGCAGGACATCGAGTTCACGATCCAGGCAAACAAGCTCTGGATGCTCCAGACGCGGACCGGCAAGCGTACCGTCCGCGCCGCGGTGAAGATCGCCGTCGACATGGTGCGCGAGCGGCTGATCTCGCGCGAAGTCGCGGTTCTCCGCGTCGATGCGGGCCAGCTCGACCAGCTGCTGCATCCGACGCTCGATCCCGACGCTCCGAAGAAAGTGATCGCCAAGGGCCTTCCCGCGTCTCCGGGTGGTGCGTGCGGCGCGGTGGTGTTCTCCGCCGAGGAGGCCGAAGCGAAGGCCAAGGCACACGAGAAGGTCGTGCTGGTGCGCATCGAGACGTCGCCCGAGGACATCCACGGCATGTACGCAGCAGAGGGAATCCTCACCGCACGGGGCGGCATGACATCGCATGCGGCGGTCGTTGCGCGTGGCATGGGCAAGTGTTGCGTGGTGGGCTGCGGCACGCTGCACATCTCGTACGAGCGCGGCGAGTTTCGCGCCGGCGACGCGCTGGTGCGCGCGGGCGACCTGATCACGATCGACGGCTCGACCGGCGAGGTGATCCTCGGCAAGGTCGCGACCGTGACACCCGAGCTTTCCGGGGAGTTCGGCGAACTGATGAAGTGGGCGGATTCGATGCGGCGCCTCGAAGTCCGCACCAATGCCGACACGCCGCACGATGCGAAGGTCGCGCGCGATTTCGGTGCCCAGGGCATTGGACTCTGCCGCACCGAGCACATGTTCTTCGAGCAAGCGCGCATTCTCGCGGTTCGCGAGATGATCCTCGCCACCGACGAGATCCAGCGCGGTCGCGCGCTCGAGAAATTGCTGCCGATGCAGCGCAGCGATTTCGTCGGAATCTTCCAGGCGATGGAGGGATTGCCCGTCACGATCCGGTTGCTCGATCCGCCGCTGCACGAATTCCTCCCGCACGAGGAGGACGGCATCCGCGAAGTCGCAGAGGCGCTGGGCGACGATGTCGCCGCGGTTCGCGCGCGCATCGAAGATCGCAGCGAGTTCAATCCGATGCTCGGGCATCGCGGTTGCCGACTTGGGATCACCTTTCCCGAGATCTACCGGATGCAGGTACGCGCGATCACCGAAGCCGCCTGTCAGGTGGCGGAGTCGGGCGTGAAGGTGCGGCCCGAGATCATGATCCCGCTGGTCGCGCACGTGAAGGAGTTGGAGCGACTCCGTGCGCTCGCGGAGGAAGAGATCGCGCGTGTGTTCACCGCCCATCCCGGCGCGAAGCTGAAGATTGCGATCGGCACGATGATCGAGGTACCGCGCGCCGCGCTGACTGCCGACGCGATCGCGAACTACGCCGACTTCTTCTCGTTCGGCACCAACGACATGACGCAGATGGCCTACGCGCTCTCGCGCGACGACGCCGGGAAGTTCCTGCCGGACTACCTCGATGCCGGGATCCTGAAGGACGATCCCTTCGTGTCGATCGACCGTGACGGGATCGGCCAACTGATCCGCATCGGCGTCGAACGAGGTCGGAGCACACGGCCCAACCTCAAGGTGGGCATCTGCGGGGAGCACGGCGGCGACCCGAAGAGCGTGATGTTCTGCGATGAGGTGGGACTCGACTACGTCTCGTGTTCGCCGTTCCGTGTACCCGTCGCGAGGCTCGCGGCCGCGCAGGCGGCGATCCACGCACGACAGCAGAAGAAGGCCGCGGCCAAACCCGCCCGAAAGCGAGCGCGAGTCGCGGCCAAGCGCGTCACCCCTAGCCGGGGCACGCGGAGGACGCGACGCTGAAGGGCCGATTTCGTTGCGCACTGACGATTGCGATCGCGCTGTCACTGAGCGGTTGCACCCGGCCATCCTGGCTGAAGATGCCATCGATGCCGAAGCTCCCGGACCTGCCGACGATCTCGCTGCCGTCGATCGGCGGCGACGACGACGGACCGGCCCGTATGAGCGAGGTCGAGGTCGTGAACTCGAGCGAGGTCGCGGATTTCTACGCTCGCGCCACCGAGTTCTATCGCCGCCTCGAAGGTCGCCGCTTCAACAGTGTCGCGTCGTTTCGCGACGCCGGGCTGCGCGAATACTTTGGCAGTGACCAATCGTTCTCCGACTACTACGCAGACCTCGCGGATGATCTCGCTACAGCCTCGTTCGAACGCAGCGTGCCGTTGCAGACCGAGGTGCAGGAGTTCCTGGTCGACGCGCCCGGCCGCGCGCGGGTGAAGATTCGGATCGTCGGAGAGAATGGCCAGCCGCTGCGCTTCTGGACCACCTCGATGGAGCGCGAAGATCGCTGGGAGCGGCGCGACGGGCGCTGGTGGATCGTCCCGGGTCGTTCGTAACTTCGTAGAATTGGCATGCGTTCCGTTGCGACCCGCGGAGGATCGGACGAACAGCCCCGCGTTCTCGAGCCGGCGCTCCTCAACCCGAGCCACAGGGCCCAGGGCCTCGAGATCCAGAAGGTGACTTTGTTTTCCTAGATTGGGCAAGCTGGTGCTCTGGCCAGCGAATCGACCCGCGCTGGCGCCCAGCGGGGGCGTCAGGCTGATATATTGTTTTGGAATCGGGGTTTCCATGCAGCGATGCCGGCCGAGTCCACGCTGGCACGAGCGTTGCTGTACATCCCGGCGGGACTTCCGAGTCCCCCCTTTTCGGAGAGACCGGACGCTGCGCGGTCACGCCTGGCAACAGGACGCCGCGGGCATTGGAGTGTGGGAAGTCGTGCGTAGAGAAACCCCTCCGCGATCTAGCATCGCCAGGCGCGGCCCTGTTCCCGCGCATGTCAGTCATGCCCCCCCGACGCGGTTGCGACTCGTCGCCCGCGGGCCTGTACCGGCGTCTGCAGAGCCGGTTTCGACGGTGAGTGGCGCATCGGCGCGCGATCTCGCGCTGGTCGCCGAGATCGTCGGCGGCAGTCGTGAGGCTTTCAACGAACTCTACGAGGGTTACTTCCCGCGTGTCTACCGCTTCGCGCTGAAGCGTCTCAGCGACACTGGGGAAGCCGAGGACGTCAGCCAGGAAGTGTTCGAGACGATCTTCAAGGCGCTGCCCAGCTATCGTGGCGACTCGAGCCTGCTGGTCTGGATCTTCGGGATCACGCGCAACAAGGTGAATCGACGCTTCCGGGGCGTGCGGCCGCGTCTCGAGTCGATCGACGACTCGCACGCAGACACGATGGCAGGCGACGAACCGCCCGCAGATCTTGCCGTCGACGCGCGCCGGATGCTGGAGCGCTGCGACACCGTGATCGCGGAGCAACTCACGCCACTACAGCGACGGATCTTCCATCTGAAACATCTGCGCCGGCAGCCGATCCGGGCGATCGCCGAGGCGCTCGGCAAATCCGAGGATGCCATCAAGGCGAACCTCTACCGGATGCGTCGTGCCCTCACGGACGGCGCGCCCGGCCTCGAGGCATTCCTCGGCAACTAGTTCATGACCCCGCTCGCCGCCGGAAGGCGGCGAGCGGAACACGGATCAAGTGACGCGGACGGCGCGCGGGCGCATCGAAGCCCCGCACGGCCCCAGAATCCGGATGGATTTTGGGGCTGTCGTGCCACCGAGTGCGGGAAGCATCCACCTAGTAAGCGGATCGGATCGGCCCCCGCGGGTCGCGGAGCTCGGTTGAGCCTCGCGGAGCCGGGGGGTTGGCCGGTTTACTGGGCAAGGGCACGCGAGGAGTTCTCGGGCGTGTCTTCTCGTTGCATCGCGTTCATGGATGATTGTGATCACCCCCCGCGGAGGAACCGGTGAAGCCGGATATTGCAAGGGGTGTCAGGCGACTCGTCCCGCGTAGGCGGAGGGCTCACGCGCGCCCGGACTCGACCGACGGGCCGGCGACGACAGCTGCCGGATGGCCGCCGGGAGCGGTCGAAGATCCCTACCTCGAGTTCGAGGATGCCGGGCAGGGCGGTGCAGCCGTCGCGGCCGATGGCGATCCTCGAATCCAGCCCAATGGCCCGCGCCATCGCGCAGCGAGTTCGAGGGCGGATCGCGACGAGGCCTTCGATCCCGCCGAATTTGCCGAGTTTCTCGAGGCCGACGACTCGCCGATGCCGGCGAATCCGGTTTTCAAGGAGCGACTGCGTCAACAGCTCTGGGGCATGGTCCGCGAGAACGCCGATGCAAAGGCGCCACCGGTGCCGCCCCGTATTGGCGAGCGGCCGCTCCGGCCACGTCCCGATCCCAAGTCCAAACCGACACGCTGAGCGCTGGGACTCGATTACAGTCTGCGACGTGACGGAACAGCCCCGGCCGATCCTCGGACTCGATCGCGGCACTCTCGCCGGTTTCACGCGCGAAGTCCTGAACCGCGGCAACGCGCGCAATCCCGATGTGGTTCTGGTCGACGTCCGTGGTCGCCTCGCCGTCGTGAAGGACTTTGCCCCGCGCGCCGCGTGGGTGCGAGCCACGATCGGTCGCTGGATCACGAGTCGGGAAGTCCGCGCCTACCAGATCCTCGCGGGTCACCCGGCCGTTCCGCGCTTCGTCGGGCGCATCGACGCGCTCGCTTTTGCCGTCGAGTACCGGCCGGGTCGGCACATGTCGCGCCGGCTCGGTGCCGAACTTGCGCCCGGCTTCATCGCTCGTCTGGCCGACGCCGTGCGCGAGATGCACGCCCGCGGCGTGGTTCACCTCGATCTCCGCCATCGCAGCAATGTGTTGGTCGATGCGCGCGAGCAGCCGGTTCTGATCGACTTCGCGTCGGCGGTGATGTTGCGACCGCGCGGCCTGCTGGGGCGCTGGCTATTGCCACGGCTCGCGCGTTGGGACTGGGAGGCGGTGGAGAAGTGGCGTCAGCGCGTCGAGCCCGCGAGCGGCGCCGTGACCACCGCGAGCATGTCTTCTGGTGCGCGCCGCGGGGCCAGCAGGCCGACATAGTGGCGGAACGTCTCGAGCGTGAGTCGCGCATCGGCGAGCGCGCGATGCGGCACCGCTCCCTGCACGAGCCCCGCCGCCGTCGCGGCTTGCCGCAGCGAGAGCGCCTGCACGGTCTCGCCCGCGACCAGCGACCACGCGTAGTAGAGCGTCGCGAGATCGATCACGTGATAGTCGAACGGCGAGGGGATCCCGCACGAGCGGTAGCCGCGTTCGAGGAAGATCACATCCATCCGCACGTTCTGCCCTGCCGGCACCACCTTCTTGTCTTTGGGCAGTAGGGCGGAAAGTTCCGTCAGCACCTGCCGCAGCGGAAGCGCCTCGGCCTCCCAGACTGCGGCGTCGTAGTTCTGGATCGCAGCGGCTTCGGCCGTGATGCGGTCCGGGCGCGCGCGGACCTTCCACTCGTGCGTCACCGACTCGGCGAGCCGGTAGTCGGTCAGGATCAGCGCCACTTCGGTGATGTCGTGCAGCTCGGGATCGAGACCGCCGAACTCGCAATCCATGAACGCGAAGACGAACTCGGCCAAGTAGGAGCCTCCGCTGACTCGACCGCGCCTCGATGAACTGCGCTCGCCTTCGGCTCGCTGCGCGGCGCCGTTGGCGCCTTGCGGGAAAGTGGTGCTCCCAACGGGAATCGAACCCGTGTCTCGGCCTTGAGAGGGCCACGTCCTAGACCGCTAGACGATGGGAGCGCGAGGCCGGAAGGCGGGCGCAACGTAACCAGCGCCCGGGAGGGGTGCAAGCTGAGCAGAAGGCGATTCGAGTGACGAAAATCGGCGCTGCGCGCGCCGCGTTTTGTCGCCGAACTCGCTGCATCACGCGCGTCGCGTGGCGGTCGAAGCGCCGCGCAACACAGATGGATTGGCGCGCCCCAGCCTCAACTCAGGTCCTGCGCCTGCCGATCCACGCATGAGCAAGACGGCGCTTGGCACGACGGTTGCTCTCTGGTCTGCCCGGAATCGGGAATCGAGCGCTTCGCCGACGCGGGTCGGCGCCGGCCATAGAGCAAGGTGCTCCGTAGCGGTTCGGCTCGGCGCTCAACAAGAGGACGGTAGTCATGAAATCTCTGCACAGCCGCAAGGGCGGCTTCACGCTGATCGAGCTCATGATCGTGGTTGCGATCATCGGCATCCTGGCAGCCATCGCCATTCCGAACTTCGTGCGCTTCCAGCTGCGTGCGAAGTCGAGCGAAGGCAAGATGAATCTCGCCGCGATTCGCACGGCGGAAGAGGGCTACTTCGCCGAGTTCGGGACCTACGTCCTGGCGTCGCTCGCGCCGGCCGCGCCCGCGACTCCGTCGTCTGTGAAGCAGGCGTTCGTCGAGACGGCGACCCCCGGGGCCGACTTCAACACGATCGGCTGGGCACCCGAGGGCGAGGTCTACTTCCAGTACGCGGTCAACTGGACCACGGGCTCGAACGACTACACGGCCGATGCCCTCGCGGATATCGATGCGGACGGCACCTCGCAGAACTGGGGCTACGCGCGCACCACGAACGCCGCTACCCCCGTCGTGACGGGGCTGGCTGGCGGTTGCACGGGCGCGTGGGACGTCGGCGCCGCTACCGCGACCCTGCCGAACCAGGTGGGTCCGTGCGATGGCAACTCGGGCCAGAGCGTGTTCTAGGCATGAGCGCCCGAGGAGGGCCGGGATGGAATCGCCCATCCCGGCCCTCTTCGGGCCAATCGCCCCCTCAGCCAGTTCCTTCCCCCTTGGAGCCACCACGTCATGACGCGACTTCGAACTCGTAAGGCCGGTTTTACCCTCGTGGAGCTGATGATCGTGGTCGCGATCATCGGAATCCTCGCAGCGATCGCCGTGCCGGCTTTCCGCAGCTATCAGCTCCGCGCAAAGCGAAGCGAGGCCTAC
>JANLTC010000205.1:0-2421 GCA_031362725.1 Deltaproteobacteria bacterium
CGTTCTGGCCGAACGTCCCGCCCCCGCGCCCCACCTATTGGCTTGCTAGAAACGGGATCCGAGGGTCGAGCCCCTAGCGCTCGGCCGGGAAGCCCCGCTTCGTCCAGCCCGTCCAGCCTTCCGCCAGCGAGACGACGTGCTCGAAGCCCATCTGCTGGAGGCTGTGCGCCGCGAGCGCAGAGCGATGGCCGCCGCCGCAGTAGAGCACGAGTTTGCGCGATCGATCGGCGAGCCACGGATCGCGCTTCGGGTGTTCGAGATCGGCGCGCACCTCGAGGAAGCCGCGCGGGTAGTGGCGCGCGCCGGGCAGATGCCCCGCTTCCCATTCATCGGCTTCACGCACGTCGAGAATCTCGTAGCCACCGCGGTCCGGCTGACCGAGCAGCGCCTGCACGGCGTCGGGTGAGATCTCGGGTACTTCCGCGAGCGCTGCGCGGACGAAATCGGCTAACGACTTGGCCATCGTCGCAATCTACTGAATGCCACGCGAAGGAGTCGACTCGATGGACCACCCGTGCGCGATCCGGCCCGAGGAGCACGCAGCGTTCCGCGCCGACAAGATGGGGAAGACCACGCTCTTCGAGTCGGCGCGGCTCCTCGTCGGTCTCAACTGTTTCGAGCCCGGCCAGCAGCACGCGCTGCACGCGCACGGCGGCATGGACAAGGTCTATCAGGTGCTCGCAGGAAAGGGGGAGTTCCTGCTCGAAGGTCGTGCGATCCCGATGGACGCCGGCGTGATGCTGGTCGCTCCCGAGGGCGTTCCGCACGGCATCCGCAACACCGGATCGGAGCGGCTCGTGGTGCTCGCCATTCTTGCACCCGGTCTCGGTACGGCGTGATGCGGCTCCTGTGCACTTTCCTGCTGTTTCTGATTGGAAAGTCACAGATAAGGCCGGAAAGGCTCAGGTAGTGCCTGCTCGTCGCCGATCAGGCGCGAGTGAAGACGCGTGCCGCCTCCGTTGCCATCCTGATCCTGCTCGGGCTGGCTGCGTTCGACTCCCGAGCGACCGATCTCGCCGTGCTTCCGCCGCGAACGCAGCCTGATCTCGCAGTGCTGGCGCGCGGCGCCACCGAGTGGGTGCGGGCTCGCTTTGCCGAGTCCGGACTCGCATCGAATGGCGAGTTCTCGCTCGCAAGGTGATGGCGCCGGGTCGTCCGCGGGCGTTGCCTCCCCGTGCGTCGCTGCGCGAGTTGGGTGAACAGCACGGCGCCGAACGCGCGTGGGTACTCGATCTCGACGCCGACCGCGGCAAAGCGGTCGTGCAGATCGTCGTCGTCGATCTCGCTTCCGGATCGACGGCCGCTGCCGGACAGGGCAAGGCGACGATCGCGAAGCTCGGCGACGCGATCGCCGAGGCGACCGATGCGGTGATCGCGCAGTGCGGTGCCGCGGGTAGAACGCTCGGTCCGCCGAGCCTCGCCGAACTGGATCGCTACGGGCGCGCCGCGATCGCGCGGGACGGCGGTCGCCTCGTCGACGCATGGCGTGCGCTCGGCAGGAAGGTCTCGCCGACGTCGCAGGCGTTGCGCGCGCGGCTCGAAGCAGCCGGGCTTTCGGATCAGATTCCGATCGGCGAGCGCACGCGACTCGCGGTGGCGCGTGGCGATTCGGAACGCGCACGGCTCTGGCTGCGCTCGCAGCTCGGCGGCAACAAGGACGATGCGGTTCTCGCGCTCGCAGCCGCCGAGGCGGCGGAAGAACTCGACGAGTTCGAACGCGCACTCCCGCTCTACGATCGGGCGATCGAGTTGGCTCCCGATTCCGAGGCTGCACGCGGCGGTCGGGTGCGTCTGCTGCTCCAACTTGGGCGCATCGACGAAGGAATTGCGGCGCTCGCCGCGCTCGAGAATCCCGACGCGGAACTGCTCGAGACGGCCGCCGAGCTGCCGAACCTCGAACCGAGTACACGCGCCCAGTTGCAGTGGCGGCTCGCGACGCAGCTCGAAACGAAGTTCGAGAGCGAGCGCGCGATCGAGCATCTCGGACGAGCGGCCGAACTCGACGAGAGCCTGGGCGCCGTCGTGCTGCGCGAGTCTGCGCTGCTGCACACCCGCCTCGGGGAGCCGGAGCAGGCGCTCGCGCCTGCCGAGCAGGCCGTGCAACGCGGCGCCGGCGATGCGCCGCTTCTCGAAGCACTCGGGTCGGCCCGCCACGCGAATGGAGACGCGCAAGGCGCGCGAGCGGCGTTCGAGGAAGCGCGCCGGCTGGCGCCCCAGGCGCCGGGGCCGCTGATCGGACTCGGCGAGATCGCGATGGAGACCGGTGACACGGCCGCCGCGAACCTGCTGCTGGGCCAGGCGCTCGCTCTCGCTCCGGGCCACACGCAGACGCGCCTAGCACTCGCGGGCCTGATGCGCGCCACCGGCCAGCTCGATGGCGCCGCTGCGCTGCTCGCGGAAAGTCCCGGCGGGTCCAACGCG
>JANLTC010000386.1:0-3866 GCA_031362725.1 Deltaproteobacteria bacterium
GGCCGCTCCTTCCAGGCTCGCCCGGTATTCCGAAAAGTTGATCGCTCGCTCGGACAAGAGCTGTACGTTGACCGACTGCTTGGCGAACAAGCCAATCACGCCGAAGTCGAGTGTGGTGCCGGAGCCACCATGACGGGCAGCATGAACTGTTGCATATCCCGGCGCGGTCACCTCGATCACATTCTCGCCGTTGACGAACCCTCGAAACTCAAACAATCCTTGTGCGTCGACCCGTTCGGCTGTTTTCCACGGCCGAAGTGAGACGTTCGTGATGCCGTACGTGACCAGCACTTGTACTGTCGCTGTCGTAAGCGGGTCACCCGTCACTCCATCGACAACGCGTCCCTTTCCTGATCCCGGGTCCGGCAGCTCGATTGAGACCTCGGCCGGTTGATTGCTGGTCACGAGGGCTGTGACAGGCACGCCGCGTGGACACTCGTCCGAAGTGGCGAGCAGTACAACCTCGCCGAGTGGGGCTTCTTCGATCACGAACGAGCCACTCTCGCTGTTCTTGATAATGAGCTTTTCATAAGTGTTGGGATCTTCACGCCAGAACATCACCGCGAAGTCTTTGGCGGGATTACCGTTCCGCGTGCAACGGCCGCGAATCGTTCCAGCTCGGTCAAGTTGCACAATGATGGGTTCGACAGGGGGCTCGGTCACCGTCAGTTCATTGACCAACTTCGGGGTGAACCCGGCGGCGCGGGCGCGGACCCAGATCATTCCCGGACGGCAGTTGCGGAACCGTGCGATCCCGTCTTGACCCGTCTTCGCTCCAATCCAATGCCATACACCGTCGATGTTCCAGTGCACTGAAACCTTTGAATCGGCGAGAGCTTGCCCAGTCTCTCCAATAGTTTGGATTGGAAGAGAAATGCCGACCTGTGGATGGAAATCGACAGAGGCCCTCTCTCCGGCGCCAGGTGGCGCGACGAGGACCTGATCTGCTGCAAAGTCTCCGCCCCGCAATCGAAACACATACGAGTCACACTTCAAGACCGGCAGGTCGACAGTACCCCATGTGCCGTCAGGTCGAACCTGCGTTCGATCCAAAACAACTTCTTCCGGTCCGCGCCGCACCGAGCAGCTCACGCGCAGGTCCGTGGCGGTCAGCGATCCCGATCCGAGATGCACAGTCCCGCCTACAGAGAACTTCGGACGAAGATCAAGCAGGATCTTGGCTGGAGCAGTGCCTATCCATGGTTCCGACCGCTGATCACCAAGAGTCGCGTAGACGTACTGCTGTCGTGGAAACGGATCGAGCGTTGCCGTTCCTTCCGAGTTGGTGACCGCCGTCCTGCGGAGGACGTACTCGAACGACTTGCGATCGTCTCCTTCCACGAATGCGTCGTCGCGGGACAGGTCAGGCATCGCGATGACAACCGCGCCGTCTGCTGGCGCGCCATCTGGGCCGATGACTTGGGCGACCAATGCGTCGGACCGTTGAAGGACGACTTCGGGCGGGAGAATAAGCTCGCTCGCTGGGAAGTTCAGCGGAACTGGTACGGCGACGAAATCCGGATGGGTGAGCCACACGACGGAACGGGTGACTTCGGCGCTGCGAGGTAGGTTGTCAACCACGACATACCCGTCAGAGCCGCTAAAGAACGTTCGGGACTCTCGTTCCAATAGGGGCCAGTCGTAGTCCGGCCAGAGCACGGCGCGATCGAGCCACCCGCTTGAGATAGGACTCCACGTTGCGCACACCCCCTCGACCGGTGCGCCGGCGTTCGAAAGGACACGGAGCCGAGCTTGAGCAGGCGAACGAGAGGATCCGTTCGGTGTTGTGCTGTTAGCTAGAGGATCGAGGTCGGTCGACTTCTCAGCACCGTGTGCCGCTTCATTCGCTGTGTTTCGTTCAGCGTCGGATGGCGATACAGGCTGACTGTCGTGTGATCCGGTCGATCGGACCACCCACCACGCAACGGATGCTGTGAGGCAGATCAGGCCCAACGCAGCGAGTCGACTTCTGAAGCGACGGGGATTCATCGGCGGTTTATGCGAGGGCGAGTTTCACTGCCTTCGCTTCGATACTAGTCGCACCGACTCCTAGGACGGTGGTGGCGGCTTCGAAGCCGGCGCCGAGTGAGCGTCCGATGGGCGCCCGTCGGCGATGCTTGTCGCTGTGGGTGGCGGGACAATAACCTGGACACTGTGGGCGATTGGAGCAATCAACGCTGTCGCGGCAACCAGTAACAGCACCCAAGCAAAGCTACGCTGAATTCGAGCGAACAGCATTGACGATTCTCCGCGCGTCGCTGATGTCTAAGGCCAGGGAACTTGAGGCTTCGTGGTAGGTCCGTTGTGGTTCCCTGATGCGCCACTCCTTGTGATGCCCGCAGCAGCAGGCGGGGGTAGCACCGTCTGCGCAGCCTGAACGTAGAGTTGGAGAAGTAGGACGGCCACGAGCAAGAGGAGCAGGGAGCAATGTCGGGCTCGAGCTCTAGACGAGTACATCGGCAATCCTCCTTGCTGTATGTCCAAGCCGGTCGTGCATGGAAAGCGCCATGCGGGTGCCATCGTTAGTTGGAGCCCATCCTAGGGCGCGACGCCGAAGCCGGAGTACGTGAACGAACGAGAGAACCACCGGATCGTCCGCTTGAACAGACTCATCGAGACGAACCGCGCAGTCGAGCACGTCTTGCCTCAATCCAAGTTGCAGACCGAGCACGAGTCTCGACAGCACGTTCGCGGTCTCTGGGGTGGCTTGGCTGGACCCATTGAGCAGCGCTTCGTGCGCGCTCGGCAAGTCTCCTAGGTTCACAAAGCACATCCCGACGCAACCCCAGGCCTTAGCGGCCTCTCGTTCCCGCGGCGCACCCGTCAGGAGTCTCTGCATTAACCCGAGCGAGCCACGTGCTTGGTCCTGTAGTACAAGGTCGTATCCCACCATCAGTCGTGCCTGATCGCTTGGTTCGAGTCTGCACGCAGCGATTGCTAGTTCAGAAACGCGCGGCGTCTCATCATGTGATGTTGCCACGCATTGCAGGAGAAGGTCGAGCCCGTGCGCACACTCATCGCGCCCCGACGAACACTCGCGTTGTTCGCGAACTCTCCGCTCCATCTCCGTTGGCGCAAGCAGTCGCACTTCTTTGTTCGGTGCGACATACCTACTCACAAACTGCCGACTCGTCGGCCCCTCGATCAACTTGATCAAGCACGCCTGCCGCAGCAACCACGCCACCTCGTTGCGATGCACCTGGACCAGGTGGCGCTCTGCACTCGTCAACCCCGTCGCGTGAGCGCTGATCGGTGAGTACGCGTCGAACAGCTCACCCAGCTTGTGCGGCCGCTTGACGCGCAACAGGCTCGACCGCGGATCCGCTGCCACGTCCCGGAGGATCGCTTCGAACTCCGGATCGAACAGCAACGTGTCAGATTCCATTGGGGAACCCTCCTTCCGGACCGAAGTCGCGCCAGCTGGTCGCGGCTCGGATCGCATCCGTCGCGCTTCGTAGATGCGCCTTCACTTGGCTTGGGGGACCGTTCCCTTCGGCCACGTACCGACTGATCGACTTACGTTCGATGACCACGGCGAAGAAGGCGTGCCGGACGGCGAGTGGGAGATCGTTGAACGCGATGCAGGCGCGTCGAGCGAGCGCGTGCTCGGTACCCAACGCGTTTGCGATGTGGCGGTAGAGCGGTTCAGCAGCGTCCGCTGCCGGCAGCCCTCCGCGCTCCGCTTCGCGTTCCTCGCGCAGCACTTCGTCGACCGACTCGACGATACGCTGATCGAGCCATTCCGTCAGCGGCGGAGTTCCCCGATATCGTTGCGCAGCGTAGGCCACCCGCGCAACGACGCGCAGATGCACCTGCTTCAACGATAGGAGCAGAGCTTCGGTGCGCAACCGCTCGACACACCGCGG
>JANLTC010000003.1:0-8282 GCA_031362725.1 Deltaproteobacteria bacterium
CCCCCCACCGACACCACGGTGCTGCGTGGCGCGGGGGCCCCCGGGTCCGGCGCGCTGTTCCGCAGGCGCCCACCCCCAACCCGTTCGCGCGGCGAAGCCGAGCCCTCGATGCACGCGCGCCGAGGATGTTCGAGCACGGGACCCTGTGTCCCCCGCGCCCAGCAACTACGACCTAGATCTCCACCGACTCCTCGACGAGCATCACCGGAATCCCGTCATCGACGGGATACAGGATCCGCCCGTCCTCGCGAATCAACGCCTCGACCAGCGCATGCTTCACCGGCTCCCCGCCGCGATTGCGCAGCGTGCCCGCGCTGATCTTCGCATTGATGCTCGCCAACTCCGATGCCGTCGCCAGACGGACCGGTTGTTTCGTCTCCGGACAGACGAGGATGTCGACGAGATCGGTCGCAACCTGGGGCATCGAGGCTCTCCTGTCAGCGCAATATGCTCGACGAGTAGTCGAGGATGCGGCGCGCGATGATCAGCTGATTGATCTGCTGCGTACCTTCGTAGATGTCGTTGATCTTGGCGTCGCGCATCCACTTCTCGACCAGCAGCTTCTGCGAATAGCCGACCGGCCCGAGCAACTCGACCGCCTTCTGCGTGATCTTGGTGACCGCGAGCCCCGCCTTCGCCTTTGCCATCGACGCTTCGAGATTGTTGCGCTGACCGCGGTCGATCATCTTGGCCGCACGCCAGGTGAGCAGTCGCGCCGCCTGCAGCTCCGCTTCCATGTCGATCACGTCGCGCTCGATCGCGGTCTGCTGCGTCGGCGGCGAGTCGTAGCGGATCGCGACACCCTGGCGCGTCAGCTCTTCCTTCACGAAGTCGAGCGCCGCGCGACCGACGCCCACCGCCATCGCGGCGACGATCGGGCGGCTGGCGTCGAAGGTCGCCATCGCGCCCTTGAAGCCCTTGTCGCCCTTGGAATCGTCGGCCTTCTTCACTTCCGCCTTGCCGAGCAGGTGGTTGTATGGAATCCGACAGTTGTCGAGCACCAGCGTCGCGGTGTCCGACGCGCGAATGCCGAGCTTCTTCTCGCAGCCGACGACCTTGATGCCGGGCGTGCCGGCCGTGACGATGAACGACTTGATGCCGCCGCGGCCCGCCGACTTGTCGACCGTCGCCCAGATCACCACGAAGCCGCCTTCGTGACTCAGTGCGGCGTCGCCCGCGGTGCAGAAGATCTTGGTGCCGTTCAGCACCCACTCGTTGGTGTCGTCGTCGAGCACAGCGGTGGTCTGGATGTTCGCAGCGTCGGAGCCGGCCTGCGGCTCGGTGATCGCCATCGCGCCCCACTTGGGCTTGCCGGTGCGGAACGGCGACAGGAACTTCTCGCGCTGCTCGGGCGTGCCGGCCGCTGCGACCGCCGAACCGCCGAGCAGCGGCGACGGCGAGCGGAGGTAGAGCCCCGCGTCGCCCCAGCACAGCTCCTCGGTCTGCACGCACACGGTCACCATGCCGTCGCCGGGACCGGCGTCGAGCTTCATGCCCTTGCCGGTCGCGCGGTCCCACATCGGGTTCACGAACTCCCACGGCATCTCGTGCTCCTGCACGTCGTACTTCCGCGACCACGGGCGCATGTGGTCGACGGCGATGTCGTGCATCTCGTCTTTACCGGAGACGGTGCCGGGATTGAGATCGAAGGAGATTGCCATCTCGATTTCTCCTAGACGAGGGCTAGTGCTTCGAAGCAGGCGAAGCCGCGGGCGTTGCGCAGGTGCATTTCGGGTAGGTAGTCGCGGATGTAGCCGTGACCGCCGAAGACCTGGACGGCACCGTCGGCCACTTCGAGTGCGACGCGTTGGGCCTGGCGTTTGGCGAGCAGTGCTTCGCGTGTCGTGTCTTCGCCGCGGTCGAGCTTCCATGCCGCTTCCCACGCCAGCAGGCGGGCCGCGTCGATCTCGATCGCCATGTCGGCGAGCTTGAACGCGATCGCCTGTTTGGTGGCAACCGGTACGCCGAAGACCTGACGCTCCTTCGCGTAGTCGCGCGCCACCTCGAAGGCCGCGCGGGCGACGCCCACCGCCATCGCGGCGAGTGCGACGCGCCCCTGGTTCAGCACGCGACGCAGATCCGCGCCGGCGTCACCGCCGAGTCGCGCCGACGCTGGAACGCGTACACCGGCGAGCTTCAGCTCGGCGGTCGGCAACGCGAGCACGCCCATGTTGCTCTCGGGCTCGGCCGAGAGTCCGGCCGCGCTGCGTGACACCAGGAAAGCCTGCGGCGTTCCGTTCTCCGCCGCGACTACCAGCAACGGGTCGGGGCCCTCGATCCACGGCACGAAGCACTTGGCGCCGTCGAGCACGTAGTCGTTGCCGTCGCGCCGCGCGGTCGTCTGCGGGCGGAACGGATCCGAATCGAAGCGCGGCTCCACCCACGCGAGCGAACCCGGAACGAATCGCGGCCCCGTGAAACGCGTCAGGCTCTTCTTCTGCTCTTCCGTGCCGAATTCCGAAATCGGAAAGGCACAAAGCGCCGGCGAAAGGATCGCGAGCGCGATGCTGAGATCGCCGACCGCGAGTTCCTCCGCGACCAGCACGCCCGTCACCGCAGAGCGTTCGCCGCCGCCGCCAGCCGACTCGGGAAGCGCGTTGGCGACGAGTCCCAGTTCGTGCGCCTGCGCGATCAGCTTCTCGGGGAGCTGCTTCGATTCGTCGCACTCGCGTGCCTTCGGGCGGATCTCTTTCGCCGCAAAGTCACGCACCGTGTCGATGACCAGTTGCTGTTCGTCCGTCGGTTGAAAATCGATCATCGGCTTCTCCGGATCTTGTTTGCTCGGGCGGAACAGGCCTTATGGATCTCGCCGCTCGCCGTTGGCTCGCTACGCGGGATGGGCTTTGCGCTTCGGGCCTTAGGGTTGCTCGTGCGGAAGCGTCCTCATGAAGTCTCGCCGCTCGCCGTAGGCTCGCTACGCGGGAAAGTCTCGCCGCTCGCCGTAGGCTCGCTACGCGGGAAACGGCGTTCGCGGGCTTCGGTCGATCGGGATCGCTCGGTCATACGCGCTCGATGATGGTGGCGATTCCCATGCCGCCGCCGATGCACATCGTGACGAGGCCGATCGACTTGTCACGGCGCTCGAGTTCGTCGAGCACGGTGCCGAGCAGCATCGCACCGGTGGCGCCGAGCGGATGGCCGAGCGCGATCGCGCCGCCATTCACGTTGACCGTGGCGGGATCCATGCCGAGATCGCGCATCACCTTCAGCGGGATCGCCGCGAACGCCTCGTTGATCTCGATGAGGTCGATGTCGGCGAGCGTCATGCGCGCCTTCGCGAGACATCGCTGCGTCGCCGGCGTCGGCGCGGTCAGCATGATGATCGGTTCGTCGGCGGCGGTGGCCATCGCGACGAAACGGGCACGCGGCCGGAGTCCGTGCGCGCTCGCGTATTCCGGCGACGCCACCAGCACGGCGGCCGCGCCGTCGACGATGCCCGATGAGTTGCCGGCGTGGTGCACGTGGTGAATGGCGCTGATCTGCGGGTAGCGCGACAGCGCGCGCTGATCGAGCGTGCGCGTGTCGCCCTTCGGCACGTAGGCGCCCTGGCCCTCGAACGAAGGCGGGAGCTTCGCGAGCGATTCCGCCGACGTCCCGGCGCGCGGGAATTCGTCGCGCTCGAGCGCGATCTGGCCCGCGGCGTCGCGCACCGGGACGAGGCTCTTGTCGAAGCGGCCTTCCTTTTGCGCGATCGCGCAGCGTTCCTGACTCTGCGCGGCGAAACGATCGAGGTCTGCGCGGCTGAATCCTTCCAGTGTCGCGATCAGATCGGCCGAGATTCCCTGCGGCACCAGCGGATGCATCGCAATCAGCTCCGCGTTGTTGCCGTCGAGGCCGCCGCCGGTCGAACCCATCGGCACGCGCGACATCGACTCGACGCCGCCGCCGATCACCAACTCCTGCTGGCCGGCCATCACGCCCATCGCCGCGAAATTCACCGCTTGCTGGCCGGAGCCGCAGAAGCGGTTGAGCGTGACGCCGCTCGCGCTCTTCGGATCCCAGCCCGCCGCGAGCACCGCGTTGCGCGCGATACAGGCGGCCTGATCGTTGACGTCGGACACGCAGCCCGCGACGAGATCCTCGACGTCGTTCGAATCGAATCCATTGCGGCTCTGCAGCGCGTTCAAGCACTGCGCGAGCAGCGCCTGCGGATGGACTCCCGAGAGTGCCCCGGTGTCCTTCTTGCCCTTGCCGCGCGGGGTGCGAACGGCGTCGATGATCCAGGCTTCGCCCATGGATTTTTCCTCGTTTCGACGGTGAGTTGGGCGATCCCACCGACCGCGGCGATCACCCGTCGCGCCAGTCTAGCTGCATCGATTTGGACGCGCCGCATCGCAAACCCGTGTTTTGCATCGCAAAGGCGACGCCGAGTCATCTCTCGGGTGCGACGCGCAGCACTGCACACCGAGGTCCGTAGAGATCGCGTCTACGGTTGACGCCGCGCGGCGAATGGCGCTAAAGAGCAGCGGCCCACGGTCCAAACGGAAGACGCGTCGGCAACGATGCCGATGCGCGACTGCAACATGCGTGGCTACAGCATGCGCGACTGGAACCGTCAGCCGCCTGCACGTGTGTCGTCGGTCGTTCGTCGTCTGTCGACTGTTGGATTGGATGGTTGGGCCCGAGCCATGGGGGGCGCTTTCGCGTGAGCCCGAACGAGTTCATGTTTCGGAAAGCCAGCCGCTTTGCGTCCCGCGCGCGCCGTTGGGCTCTGCAGGTAGTGTTGGCCGCTTTCGTTGCCGCCGGTCTCGTCTTCGGTCTCGCCAGCCCCGAGCGAGTCGATGCCCAGGCGCCCGCCGCGGCTCCTGCTGCGCCTGCCTACACGGGACCCAAGTCGAGTCAGCAAGCCTACGATGCGCAAACCGCTGCCTCGAACCCCGATACGCCGGGCCCCGTGCAGCCCATCGCGTTCAGCCATGCCCTGCACGCCGGCCAGTACCAGATCGAGTGCCTCTACTGCCACACCGGGACGGACAAGTCCCGCATGGCCGGGGTTCCGTCGGTCGAGCTGTGCATGGGCTGCCACGCGCAGTTCGGTGGCGACCTCGAAGGCGTGCAGACGCTGAAGAAGCTCTGGGACGAGAAGCAGCCGGTTCCGTGGGTGCAGATCCACCGGCTGCCCGAGCACGTCAAGTTCCGGCACAACCGGCACATCTCGGCGGGTGTGGCTTGCCAGCGCTGCCACGGCGAGGTGCAGGCGATGGACAAGGTCTATCTGACGAAGGACACCATCTGGTGGCCGTGGTTGCTGCCCGCGCAGAAGCTCGAAATGGGCTGGTGCATCAATTGCCATCGTGAAAACCAGGCGTCCCAGGACTGCCTGACTTGCCACTACTAGGAAGCCGCGGATGCCCGAATTTCATCGTCGCGAATTCCTGAAGCTCGTCGGCGCCAGCGCCGGGGCCGCGGCTGCCGCGGGTTGCGGTGACACGGTCACGAAGCTGATTCCGTACGTGGTCCAGCCCGAGGTGATCGTCCCGGGGATCGCGAATTACTACGCATCCACTTGTCAGGAATGCCCCGCCGCCTGCGGCCTGCTCGTCAAGACCCGCGAGGGACGCCCGATCAAGCTCGAAGGCAACCCGGAGCATCCGGTGAATCAGGGTGCGCTCTGCGCGCGCGGTCAGGCGTCGATCGGGCGCAGCTACCACCCCGACCGGTACCGAAGCCCGATGAAGCGCGTTGGCGACAAGCTCGTTCCCACCACCTGGGACGACGCCATCACCATCCTTGCCGGTGAGATCAAGCGAGCCGGCAATCGGACCTGGATGCTCGGCGGACAGACCGGTCCGACGGCGAGTGCGTGGATCGAGAAGTGGACGAGCGCGGTCGGCGCCGGTGGCCGTGTGGTCTACGAACCGTTCGCGCCCGAAGCGCTGCGCGAAGCGACGCAGGCGCTGTTTGGTGTCGCGAGCGAACCGATCTTCGATCTCTCCGGGGCCGATCTGATCATCGACTTCGGCTCCGACTTCCTCGAGTCCGGCCCGTCGCCGGTCGAGCACGCCCGGCAGTTTGCCGAGGCGCGCGACATCGCGAAGCCCGAGCGCCGCGCTGCGCGCTTCGTGTACATCGGCCCGCGCCTGTCGATGACCGCGTCGAACGCCGACGAATGGGTGGCCGCGAAGCCGGGCAGCGAAGGCCTCGTCGCGCTGGCGTTGCTGAAGGTGGCGATCGGCGCTGGCGGCGGCACCCAAGCCGGCAAGGACGGCGTTGGCGGGTTGCTCGCGAAGATCGATCCGGCCGCGGTCGCGAAACAGGCCGACGTGCCGCTCGCGACGATCGAACGCATCGGCAAGGCGCTCGGCACCGCGAAGGCGCCCGTGTTGATGCCGCCGGGCGTCGCACTCGCGAGTCGGCGCGCGGCGGCGACCGCACGCGCGGTATTACTCGCGAACTGGGCGCTCGGAGCGGTCGGCAAGGGCGTCAGCGTCGCCGCGCCGCGCGGCGAAGGCCGCCTCGCGAGCTACCACCAGACGCTCGCGCTCGTCGATGCGATGAAGCAGGGCAGTGTCGGCGTGCTGCTCGTACACGGATCGAATCCGGTCTACAGCCTGCCGCCTTCGACCGGTTTCACGGGCGCGCTCGCGAAGGTACCGTTCGTCGTGTCGCTCGCGTCGATTCCCGATGAGACTTCGGAACGCGCGAATCTGGTGCTGCCCGACCACTCTCCGCTCGAGTCGTGGGGCGACGCAGAGCCGCGTCCCGGCGTTCGCTCGCTGGTGCAGCCGACGCTGCGACCGATCTACGACACGCGCGCGGCTGTCGATACGCTGCTCGACGTAGCCCGTGCGATGGGCGCGGATGTCGCCGCGAAACTGCCGGCGGACAGCTTCCGCGCGCTCGTCGAACAGGCCTGGGCCGGCGCCGACTTCCAGGCCGCGCTCGCGAAGGGCGGCGCATTCGCGCCGCAGCCGGGCGTCGACGTGACGCTCGTCGCGTCCGCGGTCGACTTCGAGTTGGCCGAACCGGCGCTCGAAGGCGACGGCGATTTCACGCTGCTCGCTTCACCCGGCGCGCTGCTCTACGACGGTCGCGGTGCGAATCTGGCTTGGTTGCAGGAGGTTCCCGACCCGGTCACGAAGGTCACCTGGGTGTCGTTCGCGGAGATTTCGCCGCGAGCGGCCGAGAAGCTGGGCGGGCTCCAGTTCGGCGACGTGATCGAGATCGAGACCAAGGCCGGCAAGCTCAGCGTTCCGGTCTTCATCCGCGGTGGCATCCGCGACGACGTGATCGCGGTCGCGATCGGCCAGGGCCACACCGTCGGGCTGTTTTCGTCCGGCGCGGACAATGGTCACCCGGGCGAACGGCGCGGTGTGAACGTGATCGACATGCTGCCCGCGCTCACCGACGAATCGGGTGGACGCGCATGGCTGCTGACGAAGGCCAAGGTCACGAACACCGGTCGCCACGAGAAGCTGCCGATCTGCCAGGACAGCCAGAATCAGCGCGGTCGCCGGCTGGCCCTCGCCGTCACGCTGCAGGAACTGGCCAGCGGTGGCGCACCGGCTGAAGCGGTACACGGCGCGGCCGACGCGGTGCCCGGTTCCGGCGAATCCGCCCCCGGCGATCCCGCGCACGGCGAAGCGCACGGCGAGCACGAGATGATCAAGGCCTACGACGCCAGCATGGATGCGGCGCCGGGCAGTCTCTATCGCTGGGGCATGTCGATCGACTCCGACAAGTGCACCGGTTGCTCGGCTTGCGTGGTCGCCTGCTACATCGAGAACAACCTCTCGATCGTCGGCGAAGAGCAGGTCCGCCGCGGTCGCCACATGGCGTGGCTGCGCATCGAGCGCTGGATCGGCGACGGCGACCTGGAAGGCGGCATGGACCGCCAGCCGATCATGCCGGAAGCGGAATCGAACAGGGTGGTCGACATCCGCATCGCGCCGATGCTGTGCCAGCAGTGCGGCGCGGCGCCGTGCGAACCGGTCTGCCCGGTGATCGCGACGTACCACAACGACGACGGCCTGAACGGCATGATCTACAACCGCTGCATCGGCACGCGCTATTGCGCCAACAACTGCCCCTATAAAGTGCGCCGCTTCAACTGGCTCGACTACACGACCGCCGACGTTTGGCCGGCGAACGAGTACGGGATGTTCGGCGACATCAACGAAAAAGGGGAGGGGCTGGCCTTTTACGCCGACAACCTCACGCGCATGGTGCTCAACCCGGATGTGACGGTGCGGACGCGGGGCGTTATCGAAAAATGCTCGTTCTGCGTCCAGCGGATTCAGGAAGGGAAGCTGGTGGCGAAGCGCGAAATGCGCGCCGTGACC
>JANLTC010000396.1:0-15620 GCA_031362725.1 Deltaproteobacteria bacterium
TCTTCGGCGAGCGCCGCGAGCCGCGCGCGTTTTTCGAGCAGCGCAAGCTCGGCCTCGCGCAGGCTCTGCTTCAGCAGCAGCGAGTGCTCTTCGAGGGCCTCGACGACGCCGTGTGCGTCGGCGCGCACGAGCGTTGCGATACGGTCGATCAGTCGGAGAGTCATCACGGTCTCCTTTCGTGGGTTCGCAGTTGGGGGCGGTTACTTGCGGCTGCCGGGGCGGCCTTCGGCGTAGCCGAGCGCGCGGAGCGCCTTGGTCTCCATCGAGCTCACCGGCGCGGCGCCGCTCACGGCGTCTTGCATGCGCTTCTCGAGCCGCTCGGCTTCGTCGAGCTGCTGCGCCACCTGCTCGGACTTCACATTGGCGTTCTTCGCGGCGACGTCGGCGCGGTACTTCTGGATCTCCGCGACGGCGTCGCTCTCGCGGCCGTCCTTGACTGCCGTCGCAACCGAGCGTCGCAGCGAGTTGTACTGATCGACCACGACGCTGCGCTCCCAGCTCCTGGCGTCGAGTGAGGCGAAGTAGTCCTTTTCCTCGGCGACTGCGGCGACGCGCGGCATGTCGGCGAACGCGAGCCGATGGCGCTCGCCACCCGCACCGTACTCGAGCGAGAAGCGTCCGAGCGAGACGACGCCGGCCGCGGCCGCCGGTACGCGCAGCGTCACCCAAACGCGTCGCTGCTGGCCGGCAAACAGGTCCCCCGGCCGAAACGCGACCGCGCCGGATTCGTGCGCGAGCGGATAGCCGGCGGCATCCACGACCTCGACGCCGTCCGCCGGCTCGATCGCGACGCGCAGGCCCGTTGCGACGGTCTCGCGCGCGGTAGCGAACTCGGCGGCGAGGATGCGCTCGAGGCCTGCAGCGCTCGCGAGAAAATGGAAGTTACCGGTGCCGGCGTCGGCGAGCGCGGCCATCAGCCCTTCGTCGAAGTCGGCGCCGACGCCAATCGACGACAGCGCGTACTCGCCACGCGCCGCTCGCGTGGCGCGGGCGACGAGCCCTTCACGCGAAGCGTCGCCCTGGTTCGCGAGTCCGTCGGAGATCAGCACGACGCGTGGCGCGCGACCGGCGCTGCGCGCGCCGTCGATCATCGCGAAGCCGAGGTCGAGACCGCTCGCCATGTTGGTGCCGCCGTCGGTGCCGATCGCATCGACGATCGCGAGCCAGTTGCGCCGGTTCGCTACCCCACCGAGCGGGATCGCGGCCTGCGCGCCGTCCGAGTAGGTGACGAGCGCAAAGCGGTCGCCGTCGCCGAGTCCTTCGATCAGCGCGCGCATGGCGGCGCGCGCATGCCCGATCTTCTCGCCGTCCATCGAGCCGGAGCGGTCGAGGACTACGACGAGATCGGTCGGCATCCGTGCGGCGACGCCGAGCTTCACCGCGTCGGCGCCGATCGAGAGTTCCATCCGCACCTGGCGGTCGGTGTTGGGAAGCACGGCCGTGCCTTCGAGCGCGCCCGAGAAGTGCACGGGCCCAGCAGGCTGCGCGCGAAATTCGCGTGCGAGCGGCGTACGCGGATCGGCGATTCCGGCACTCTCTTTCGCGCCGAGCTTGGCGCCAGCGCCGATCGCCAGCGTGGCGATCAGCAGGATCGCCGCGATGCGTAGGTTCGTCGTGATGCGAGTCATGGGTCGTCTCCTTCGAGTTGTTCAAGAGGCTTGCTGGGCGCTCCGATGTGCCCGTGAGAGAAGTACCCGCATCCGGCCACTTGGTTGGCAAAAGCCACGTAAAGACCGCACCCGTCCGATTTACACGGTGTTTACGAAGTGGCCGGATTGGATCGCGTACCCTGGAGCGCCGCGATGTCCAAAGCCGCCCCGCGCATCCTCGTCGTCGAAGACGAACCCGCGATCCAGCGTGGGCTCTGCGACGTGCTCGCCTACCGCGGCTATGCACCGACTGGCGTCGCGAATGGAGAGGACGGCCTGCGCGAGGGCTCGTCCGGTGGCTTCGATCTGGTGGTGCTCGACGTGATGCTGCCCGGTCGCAGCGGCTTCGACGTCTGTCGCGCGCTGCGCGGCCACGATGCGAAACTCCCGATCCTGATGCTCACCGCGCGTGGCTCCGAAGAGGATGTGCTCGAGGGCTTCCGCTGCGGCAGCGACGACTACGTGACGAAACCGTTTTCGGTCGCGGAGCTGCTGGCGCGCGTCGAGGCGCTGCTGCGACGCGGCGCGCGCGCGGAGAGCGCCGTCGCTGCCGAGCCGTTCGCGTTCGGCGCGTGGCAGGTCGAACCGGAACGGCTCGTTGCTACGTGTAACGGCGTCGCGGTCCCACTGTCGCGCCGCGAACTCTCGATCCTGGCGCTGCTGCTGCGCGAGCGCGGGCGGATCGTCAGCCGCCGCCGGCTGCTCGCCGACGTCTGGGGCATGGGCTCGCCCGAACGCATCGAGACGCGCACCGTCGACATGCACATCGCGAAGCTGCGCAAGAAACTCGGTCGCGACGGCCGCGACGCGATCGAGACGGTGCGCGGCGAAGGCTACCGGCTGTCATGAGCACGCGGCGCTTGCGACTGGTGCTGGTGCTGCTCGCGCTCGCCGTGCTGGTGCCGGCGGCGCTCTTGGTGGATCGCGCGCTGCGCGGCGCCGCCGCGGAGCAGGACGCGCGACAGCGAGCCGTCGCGGAGCGGCTCTTCGACGAGATGGAGCGCGCACTCTCCGAGCTGGTCGCGCGCGAGGAGGCGCGTCCGGTCGAAGCGTTTCGCGCGACGGACGCCGCGCACATCGCCGAGTTGCCACCGGAGCGCTTCGTACTCGGCTATTTCCAGATCGAACCCGACGGACAGCTGACGACGCCGCTTCCGCCGCGCGACGCCGCGGCGCTGCGCGTCGCGACGAAGTGGTTCGCGATGCGCGAAGGCGAAGCCGTAGACGCGAAGGCGCAAGGCCGTCCGAAGCTCGAGCAGGCGCCTGGCACCACGGTGTCGGTTGCAACGGCGGAGCGCGAGCAGTCTCGGGCGCTCGGGTCCTCGATGAAGGACGAAGTGGCGCCGTCGCCGTCGAGCAATGCCTATGACGCACTGCAATCGCTGAATCGCGGCGCC
The DNA here is from genome assembly GCA_031362725.1 of Deltaproteobacteria bacterium. GTDB lineage: Bacteria > Myxococcota_A > UBA9160 > UBA9160 > PR03 > PR03. The sequence continues at coordinate 3,047 of JANLTC010000396.1, forward strand.
GAGGAACGTTCTTCGCGCCAGCGCAAGGTGGTCGAGAAGCGCGCAGAGCGCGACGCGTACGCGGAAGCTCCCGAGGCGCTGCCGGCCAACCGCGCGCAGTCTCTCGATGCACAGTCGATGCGCGAATCCGCCGCGAGCGGGAGCCCGCCACCTCCCGTCACGCCGGCCGAAGCGAAAGCGGATCGTCGCGATGCAGTGGCCGTCGCGATCGATCCGCTGATCGGCCGCCTCGCCGACGCGCAGCACCTGCTGCTCTACCGGAGCGTCTTTACGGACACGGAGGCGTTGCGCCAGGGACTCGTTCTCGACGTCGAGATCCTCGGCGCGCAGCTGCGCGAACGCGTGCTCGGCGCGAGTCGGATTCCGGTCGCAACGCTGTCGTTCTCGAACGACATGGACGGCGTCGATCCCGCGGGCACGGCAGACGACGCGCATCGATACCGGCACCGCTTCGCCGAACCGTTCGATGCGCTGAGCGCATCGGCCGCGCTCGCGCCGCTCGACGGCGGCGCGGGCGAAGGCGTCGTCTACGGGCTGGCGGCGCTGCTCGTGCTCACCGGTGGCGTGGGACTCTTCGCGGTGCACCGGATGGTGACGGTGGCGATCGGCTTCGCCGAGCGGCGCAGCAACTTCGTCGCAGCGGTGACGCACGAGCTGAAGACGCCGCTCACGGCGATCCGCATGTACGGCGAGATGCTGCGCGACGACCTGGTGCCGAGTGAGAACAAACGCCGCGAGTACTACCGCACGATCACCGCCGAATCCGAGCGGCTGTCGCGGCTGATCGACAACGTGCTCGAGTTCTCGCGGCTCGAAAAGGGCACGCGCACGATGCAGCTCACGGTGGGCGCGCTCGGTCCGGTGATCGAGGAGGTGGTGGAGCTGCTGCGACCCCATGCCGAGCGCGGCGGCTTCACGTTGCGAACCGAAGTCGAACCAGATCTGCCGCCGGTGCGTTTCGAGCGCGATGCGCTGCTGCAGGTGCTGGTGAACCTGGTCGACAACGCGCTCAAGTACGCCGCGCGCGCGACGCAGCGCGAGATCGCAATCGAGTGTCGCCGCCACGGCGATGGCGTCGTACTCAGCGTGCGCGATCGCGGCCCGGGTGTCGCGAGTCGGCATCTCGCGCGGATCTTCGAGCCGTTCCACCGCGGCGAAGACGAATTGATCCGCGAGACGCAGGGAACCGGCCTCGGGCTCGCGCTGGTGAAGAGCCTCGTCGAGCGGATGGGCGGGGCGGTTGCCGGCTGCAACGCGCCGGACGGGGGCTTCGAGGTAGAGGTCTCGCTGCCGCGCGCGAGCGTCTAGCAGCGGCAGATCGTGCGAATTCCCCCAAACTTCACAAAACCAGGGCGTTCCGGTGACCGATCGGTGACGCCATGGAAATCAATCGCCGATCGGTCGCCGCGTTTGCCGCCATCCTCCTGCTCTCGATCGCGTCGCGGGCCTCCGCCGAAGAGATCGCGCTGAAACCCCGCTACCAGCCCGGCGACTCCTATCTGCTGTCGCTTCACACGACGGCCCAGACGGCGGTTCGTTCGAAGGGCGCGCGGCGCGCGCCGCTCGATGAGGATGTCCAGCTCGAGTACGGCGCGCGCGTGGTGGTGCTCGAAGTCGACGCGCATGGGCATCCGATCCGCGAGCGTCACGAGGAAGTCCGCTTGGCGTTCGTGCGCCCCGGCGAATCGGGCTCGCTGTTCAAGGAACACGCGGCGTTCGAAGTGCGCCGTAGCGGCGACGGCGAGGTGCAGCTCTTTGCGAACGAGAAGCGTGTCGAGCGACGGGTCGAGAAGATCGTCGTCGATCTGCTCGAGACGCAGTTCGAGTACTCGCTCGGCCCCGCACTCTTCGACCCGGGTCACCGGGTCGCGGTCGGCGAATCGTGGGAACTCAACCGATCGCTCGCTCGCCAGTTCCTACGCGCGCGTGGCGTGCGCGTCGTCGATTTCGACGGGCCTGCCACGGCGACGCTCGCACAGCAGACCCTCGACGGCGGCGAGCCCGCGCTGGTGATCCGCTACCGGATCGCAGTAGGCCGCTGGCAACCGGATGCGGTACATCCCAACAGCCTGACCTCCGCTTCGGACGGCCATGTCGAAGGCGAGATCCAAATCGCGACGGCTCCGGGCGGACAGCCGCTGCGCCACGCGTCGAGTCTCGTGATGCGCGCGAATGGCGTCGTGACCGCATCGCGTGTCGCCGATCCCGTGACCTGGAGCCTCGAGACGTCCCGATCGTCCGAGCAGAGCACGCGGATCGTCAAGAAGGCGCTCGCCGCGAATTTCTGAAGCGGCGAGCGTGCCCTCGCGACATCCTGCTACTTCCGCGCGCCCATCTCCTCCGCCAGCGCCTTCCCGAGTTCCGCATTCACCTTCGCGACGGCGGGATGCTTCTGCACCGCGTCCCACCACTGCGCGAGCGCGGGCCGCGAGGCGGTCGGGTCCTTGTCGCCGAGCATCGGGTGTACCTTGGTCGCGAAGAAGAAGAGCGGGAAGAGCACGCAGTCGGCGAGCGAGAGGGCGCTGCCCATCGCGTACGGGCCGCCCGGCACGAAGAAGCTGGCGAGCTGGTCGTAGCGCGGGGCGAGTTCGGCCGTCTTCTCGGCAATCACCTTCGGATCGCGCGCCGCCGGGTCCATCACCTGCGGGAACAGCGCGTGCAGCGGCGGCTCGATGTAGGTGTCGGTGAAATGCGTGATGAGCCGCATCCGCGCACAAGCGGCGGCATCGGCCGGGCGCAGCGACGGCGTCGGGAAGCGATCTTCGAGGTACTCGCCGATCACGATCGACTCGGGCACGACGCTGCCGTCGTCGAGCAGCAGCGCGGGAACCTTCCCGAGCGGGGCGATCTTCTTGTACTCGTCGCTGCCAGCGCCACCCGGCGGCGCGACGAACGGGATGTCGAGCGACTTTGCGTAGAGCTGCACGCGAACGCGGGCAGCGAACGGCGAGAGAGCGGCGTTGTAGAGCTTCATGGTTGGATTCCTTTGGGCGCGCTGGATGTCGAGAGGCGCAGCCTAGCCGAACGCGCTCAAACCGGCCGATCGCCGTCGACCGTCACGCGTTCCATGCGCCGATGCGCCTTCAGGTTGTCGGCGACGACGCGGTGCTGCGTGCAGCGGTTGTCCCAGATCGCGAGCGAGTTCTTCTCCCAGTGGAAACGGCAGGTGAACTCGGGCGAGGTGATGTGCTCGTAGAGGAAGCCGAGCAGCGCGCTGCTCTCGGCGGCCCGCATGCCGCGGATGCGCAGCGTGAAGGCGGGGTTCACGAACAGTGCCTTCCTCCCGGTCTCGGGATGCGTGCGCACGACCGGGTGTTCGGCGCTCGGCATCTTGCTCGCGTCGGGATGGTTCTTGCTCGGGTAGGCGGCGCGCGAGAAGGTCTTCGAAGTGTCATGGATCGCGGTGAGTTCGGAGAGCAGACCCTTCATCCTGGTCGAGAGGCCGTCGTAGGCTTTGGTACAGCTCGCCCACATCGTGTCGCCGCCGTAGTCGGGCACTTCGACCCCGCGCAGCAGCGACGCCATCGGCGGCGTCGCAGAGAAGGTGACGTCGGTGTGCCAGCCGTCGGCGACGACCGGCGTCTTCTCGTCGCTCTCGAGGACGACGATCTCGGGGTGCCCATCGTCCGCCCGAGAGTGCAGGAACGGATGCACCTGCAGCGTGCCGAAGCGGCTCCCGAATGCTTTGTGCTGCGCGGGCGACAGATCCTGATCGCGGAAGAACAGCACTTCGTGTTGGAGCCAGGCGGCGTGGATCTCGGCGAAGGTGGCGTCGTCGAGCTCGCGCAGATCGGCGCCACTCACCTGCGCGCCGAGCGCGCCCGCGATCGGTCTCAACAGGATGCGGCGATAGGTCGTCATGGAGCCTCCGTGCGCAGACGGTATCCCCGCTGCGTCACCATTGCGATGCGGGCTCCCGCAGCAACCAAAGCGCCAGCACCCACGCGCTGAAGTTGATCGCCAGCACGAAGAGCCCGAGCGACCAGCGCACGTCGCGCTGCATCCAGAATCCATCGAAGCAGTGCACCCACAAGCCGAGCGACACGACGCCGAACACACAGATCAGTTGCTCGATCACGGGCCCCGGCCACAGCCCGCCGCCGAGGATGCCAGCGACGATCAACAGGTTCGCGATCGGCGTGAGATGCCTTGGCTTGCTCGCGCGCTCCGCCTCGCGCCGGGTCGGCGTGCGCTGGCGTCGGTCCACGAGCCAGCCGATCAGGAAGAAGATCGCCGCCGAGGTCGGGAAGGTGCCGAAGAGCATCGACGCGATTGCGCCGCCGAAAAGTGTTTGCGGCTGACCGATCTTCGCACGCGAGGGATCGCTCGGTGGGTAGACGACGGTGACTTCGTCATCCACGTGGAGCCCGGAGCCACCCTTGCTCTCGGCGCGATGCCGGGTGCCGTCCTTCGTGCTGAACTCCACCACCGCGATTGGCGTCGTGATGTCGCCGCTCTCGTTCGCCGCGCGATCCTCGATCGCGACGACGATTCCGCTCGCGCGCGACGGGTTGTCGCGAAAGTCCCGGTATTCGGTCACGAACGCGGCCGTGAAGCCGAGCGAGACGACGCCCGGGATCAGCAGCCCGACGCCCAGGCCGAACTCGAAGCCGAGCCCTTTCGCGAGCAGGAAGCCCACGACCCCACCGACCGCGCAGGCGCCGAAGAACGAGAGCGTCCAGGCAGTTGCAAGTTCGTAGCCCATCCGGCGCGGATCATGCCGCGGATCGCGCGGTTCGTTACACCCCCGCCCGTGATTCGCATCGACTCGGTATCCAAGCGCCACGGCCGGCAGATCCTCTTCCTCGAAGCGTCTGCCGTCGTGAATCGCGGCGAGAAGGTCGGTCTCGTCGGTCCGAACGGCGCTGGCAAGACGACGATCTTCCGGCTCATCACGCGCGAAGAAGATCCCGACGACGGGCAGATCTCGATCGATCGCGGCATGACGGTCGGCTACTTCTCGCAGGACATCGGCGAGATGAAGGGCAAGACCGTCGTCGAAGCGACGCTCGACGGCGCCGGCCCGGTCTCGGACGCGGCCCGCACGCTGCACGAACTCGAGCACGCACTCGCCGATCCGGCGCGCGCGGACGAGATGGATGCGCTGGTCGATCGCTATGGCGAGGCGCAGGCGCGCTTCGACGAACTCGGCGGCTACAGCCTCGAAGCGCGCGCGCGCGAAGTGCTCGCCGGTCTCGGCTTCGAAGCGGCGCAGGTGGACGGCGACGTCGGCGCGCTGTCGGGCGGCTGGAAGATGCGCGTCGGTCTCGCGCGCATCCTGGTGATGCAACCCGACGCGCTGCTGCTCGACGAGCCCACCAACCATCTCGATCTCGAGTCGATCCTGTGGCTCGAGGGCTTCCTCGCGAACTTCGCCGGCGCGCTGATGATGACGTCGCATGATCGCGAGTTCCTGAACCGCACCGTCTCGAAGATCGTCGAGATCGACAGCGGCGAACTGATCACCTACTCGGGCGACTACGAGTTCTACGAGCGCCAACGCGCGATCGGCGAGCGCGAGCAGGAGGCGCAGTACGCGCGCCAGCAGGCGATGCTGGCGAAGGAAGAGGCGTTCATCGCCCGCTTCAAGGCGCGCGCCAGCCACGCCGCGCAGGTGCAGAGTCGGGTGAAGAAGCTCGACAAGATCGAGAAGGTCGAACCGCCGAAGCGGCGCCAGAGCGTCGAGTTCGATTTCCGTCCCGCGCCGCGCTCGGGCGACGACGTCGTGAAGTTCGCGGGCGTACACAAGGCGTACGGCGAGCGCGTCGTATTCCATGGGCTCGATCTGTGGATCCGTCGGCGCGAGCGCTGGTGCGTGATGGGCGCGAACGGCGCGGGCAAGTCGACGCTGCTGAAGCTCGCCGCCGGCGACGGCGCGCCGGACGCGGGCAAGGTCGCGCTCGGTGCCTCGGTCAAGCTCGGCTACTTCGCGCAACACTCGATGGAAGTGCTCGACGGCGACGACAGCGTCTGGGAGACGCTGCAGAGCGCATTCCCGAACGCCTCGATCGGCTCGCTGCGCTCGCTCGCGGGATGCTTCGGTTTCTCCGGCGACGAGATCGAGAAGCGCTGCCGGTTGCTATCGGGCGGCGAGAAGGCGCGCCTCGTGCTGGCGCGCATGCTCTACGACCCGCCCAATTTTTTGGTGCTCGACGAGCCCACCAACCACCTCGATCTCGTGACGAAGGAAATGCTGATCCGCGCGCTCGCCAACTTCGAGGGCACGATGCTGCTGGTGTCGCACGATCGGCACTTCCTTGCCGCACTGACGAACCGCGTGCTCGAACTCGTGCCCGGCGATCCGCGCATCTATGCCGGGGGCTACACCGAGTACGTGGCGGCGAGCGGTCACGAAGCGCCGGGAATGCGCAGCTGAGGTACGCCGCGAGGCTTCAGTCCGAAGGCTGCGGTCAGCGCTCTCGGCTGTGACGGCGTACGAAGGGCAGCATCAGCCACGCGGCGAGCGATGGCACTCGGGGCCCTCTCGAGTCCGGGAGCCCGGTGAGGATCAGAAGCTCGGGACCGCTGGCGCGAAACGTGCCGGCGAGGCGGTCCCAGAACGAGAAGACGGTGCCGAAGTTCGTGTCGAGCTCCCGCCACTCAGCGGTGTGATGCCCGCGGTGCAGTGCGGGGGTCACGAACAGCCGCCGGACAATCGGCTCGAAGCGGCGTGGCACATCGAAGTTCCCGTGTACGAGCAGATTGGCCACTCCGAAGACGAGCTCGAACACGAGCACGCCCTCGGGCGGTACGCCGAGGGCGACAACCGCCGAAAGGCGCACGGGGAGCGCGAGGAGTAGCTCGCCCGGATGGAAGCGGAGCGCCGTCGTGATGTGGAAGCTCGCATCGCCGTGGTGCACCTGATGGAAGCGCCAGAGCAGGGGCAGTCGATGATTGGCGCGGTGCCACGCATAGGACACGGCGTCGAGCCCGAGAATGCCGGCTACTACGGCCGACACCTTCCCTGCGTCCATCCAGACCAGCAGCCCTAGCCCCACTGAGGCGGCCCACGAGGCCACGACCCAACCGCAAGCGCCACAGACAGTCGCCATCAGAAGAGAATCGATCGCCCAGAGGCCCAGATTCGTGCGCCAGGCGGGTCGAAGGTGCGCGTGGGGTCGCCATCGCTCCAGGGCGAGGCCGGCCATGAGCGTCGCGGCGAGACCCAAGCTCCGCACGAGTTGGTAGGTCGTCTCTCCCGCCTCGAACATCGTCCTGTGTCCCTCGCGTTGACCGTATTGCCGGTCGCGCCCGAAGCTTGCACCGGCCCCTTCGATCCAGCCACCGGCGCTCGCCCAGCGGGACCGAAGGGCGATTCGCTCAGGCGTCGCCACCGCCCCTCTCGCTGTCGCGAATCGCGAGTCGGAGTCCCGCCAGGTATGTGACACAGGCGCTGGCGACCGTGGCGGCAAAGCCGAGCGTGAGTTCGTTGACACCCGCGATGCAGCTCCGCGGGATGACGATGCCGTAGCCGACGAGAACCGTCGGGATGACGAAACCGAGCAGCGGATGGTAGTACCGGATCTTCATGATGGATTTTCGCTGTTGGGCGCCGAGGCCTCCCGCTGAGCCGCATCTCGGCAACTGCGATCTTCGCGTCCCACTCGAATCCAGCTCGTTGTTCGCCCGATGAGAGGCACGCCGATGTAACCGCGTAGCTGCAGGTGGTCGTCTCCATCGGCGCGGATCGTGCTGCGGACCGTGCGTCCGCTTCCCGGGTCATTGAGGGTGCCGCTCCACTCTCGTCGATTGCTCGAGGAACTCTCGGTTACACGGAGGATTTCGAGGCCGAGAACCGCCTCGCCCCGCTGCTGTGGATCTGCGTTGTTGACGTCGCGCAGCGCACAGCCGTCCGCGTCGAAGAGAGAGCGCAACGACACGACCCGTCCGCAAACCCCGTCGCTGCACGCTGTGATCTCGACCTGTGCGGCGATGCCCCCTCCGCGCCAACGATGAATCGAATCGCCGTGTCCCCAGCCGTGGCTTTGTCCACGGTCTGCGGATGCGGATCTCCGTGACGGTGCACAGCCCAGAAGATGAGGGTCGCGGCCACGATGCGCGATGCGACGGCTGTCGTCAGGACACCGATTGCAGCGCCGGACGGCTCTGCACCGACGGTCACTGCGATGCACCGTACGAAGGTGCGATCTGCAACTAGGAGAGCGACTGCAATGGCAACGGTGTCAGCGGCTACGACTGCGTCGGACAGGGCGCATTCAACGGCTGTTTCGACGGCACCCCGGGCGACCCGTACGAGATCGATTCGAATTGCAACTCACACGTCTGGACGGGTGGCATGACCCGTCAATCAGCGACTTCGGCGAAGGTCGACGCCTCGAGCCCGTTCGCATCGAGGCCGACCGCGCGGCGTAGCGCGCGGTCGAGATCGCCGGTGCGGAAGAGCTGCGTGAGCAGCGTCCGCAGCGCCTGTTCTCCGCCGCGGCGCGCCACCTGATCGACCAACGCGGTCGCTTGCAGGTACGCAAGCGGCGCATCCGCTGCCGCCAGATGCAACAGACTCGGCTCCGAGATCGCCGCGAGCGGCAGCAGCACGCCGTGCCGGGCGCCGTCGGCGAGCAGCCCGCGGCGACGCGGGTCGAGCGCGGGCCGACCGGCCGCGCGCGCGGCGAACCACTCCGCGAGTCCCTCGTTCAGCCAGATCGGAAGCGCGAGCGAAGGCGCCGCGGCATCGAGCGCTGCGTGCACGAGTTCATGGTGAAGCGTGCTGGCGAGATGCGCCGTCACCTGCACGTCGCCGCGGATGCGAATCACGCCGCCGTAGAAACCAGCGGCCGGAAACGGGAACAGGCCCGCGAAGCGTTCGTCGAAGATCGCCCGGTCGTAGATCTCCACTTCGATGCGTCGCGCGGGCCGCAGTCCGAGTGTGTCGTCGAGCAGGTCGTAGCCAGCTTCGAGCACCTCGAGTACGTCGTGCTCGAAACGCTTCGCACCTTGCGGACCGGTGCGCCGGTCGATCGCGACGTCCTCGCGCAGCAGGAAATGGGTCGAGCGGCGCTGCGCGAAGTGGCCATCGGCACCGCCCGACGCGCGCGCCGCGGTGGGCAACAACAGCAGCGCGAGCAGCGCGAATCCCGCAATCGAGGAGGCGCGGCGCCGCGGCAACGTTTCGAGCATCCAGGCAGCGTAGCGCCGTCCGCTATTCGAAGACGAGCACGCCGAAGCGGTCCGGCAGATGGAAGTCGGGCGGATCCGCGAGGGTCGGCGACCACGCCGCGTATTCGCCGTCATGCGCCTGGTCGATCCGAAAGAAATTGGCGCGCCAGCGATCACCCGCTCGCGGTGCCGCAACGCCGAGCGACACGAACGGGATCGACCATTCGGCGCACCATGATTCGTCGCCATCCCCGCGGCGTCCGGTGATGCGGACCGCATGCGCGAAATCCGCGCAGACCCAGTCGCGATCGACGCGCATCGTGTCGCGGCAACCGTCCGGAGACTCGATGCGCGCCTCGAACCAGGCGTTGCGCGGGCTCGTCTCCAACTCGAAGTAGTGGCGCCGGTCGGCGTTCGGCGCGAGGAACGCCTCGACGACGTCCTCCTCGTAGAGCGGCGCATTGCGCCCCGCATGGGATGCGACGATCTCCGCGTCTTCGCAGTCGAAGGCGACGAAGAGGCGCTGGCCATCGTGGCAGATGCGCAACGCGGTCGACTGGAATCCATGCGGCGCAGAACGACCATGCGACGGCGCCAGCCAGGTGGGTTCGATCTGTGTCCACGGGGTCTTGTGCAGGTCGCCATCGACGCGGATGCTGTGCGCCACGCGCGGAACCGAAAGCATGGGAAGCGACGACGTGGACACCCAGCACTCCTTCGGAACTCTCGAAGCTCTTGGAACCGCGCTGCATGGGTAGCGGCGAGCCGTCGCTCGCGCAGCCCGACGCGGCGACGCAGGCGCGTTGGCGCGAGGTGGCGGAGGCCTTCGACCTGCCCGGGCGCTGGCTCTCGTCGCGTCCGTACGGAAGTGGCTGGATCAACGAGACGCTGCTGGTCGAGCGCGAAGACGGCGGTCGCCGCACGCGCTGGATCCAGCAGCGCATCAACGCGCAGGTGTTCCGCGAGCCGGCGTTGGTGATGGAGAATGTCGCGCGCGTCACTGCGCACCAGCGCGCCGTGCTCGCGCGCGAGAGCGCCCGCGATGCGGATCGGCGTGCGCTGCGGCTCGTTCCCGCGCGCGACGGTCTCGCAGCCTTCGTCGATGCCGACGGCGCGTGGTGGCGCACCTTCCACTTCATCGAAGGCGCGAGCAGTCGCGACGCGGTGGGTTCCGTACGCGAGGCAGGCGCGGCGGCCGAGGCATTCGGGCGCTTCCTCGCGCAGCTCGCCGATCTACCCGGACCGCGGCTGCACGAGACGATCCCACGCTTTCACGATGCGCGCGCGCGCTTCGCGCAGCTCTCCGCTGCGGCGACCGCCGACGCACACGGTCGAGTCAACGCGTGTCAGCGCGAGTTCGAGTTCGTGCTGGCACGCCAGGAAATGATCGTGCGCAGCGAAGCGCTGCGTGCCGCACTGCCCGAGCGCGTTACCCACAACGACACCAAGATCAACAACGTGCTGCTCGACGACACCACCAGTGCCGGCGTCTGCGTGATCGACCTCGATACCGTGATGCCGGGGCTCTCGCTCTACGACTTTGGCGATCTCGCGCGGCGCGCGGCGAGTCCGGTCGCGGAGGACGAACGCGATCTCGCGAAGGTGCGCGTCGATGCGAGGCTCTTCGACGCACTGGCGAACGGCTATCTGCGCGGCGCGGGCGCGACGCTGCTCGCGGACGAGTGCGCCCAGCTGGTGTTCGCGAGCGAACTGATGACCCTGCTGCTCGGCATGCGCTTCCTGGCCGACCATCTGGCTGGCGATCGCTACTTTCGGATCCGCCGACCGGGGCAGAATCTCGATCTCGCACGCACGCAACTCGCGTTGCTGGCCGACTTCGAGCGACAGCGCGACGCGCTCGAGGCGATCGTCGCGAAGGCGTCCGCCGTACTCCGTTAGCCGCGCGCGGCGCTGCGCCGGCGCAGCGCGCCGAGTAGCGGCAACACCAGCGCGAGCTCCGTCCCGAGGCCACACGAACTCGGCTTCTCCTCGTTCTGGTACGGCCTGCCGAGGCAGTGCGAATCGGGCGCCGCCGCAGCGCTGCCGCCGTCCCAGTCGATGCCGCCGTCGCCGTCGTTGTCGAGGTCGTCGTCGCACTTCGGGTTCTCGCGTGCCGCGACGGGATCGAGGCATCCGACGTCGGCCGGGAAATCCACGAGTCCGTCGCCGTCGTTGTCCAGACCATCGTCGCAGATGAGTGTGGCTGCGTGTTCGGAGTCGTCACCCGCGTCGCTGCAGCCCGGGTCGGCCGGATGATCGACGAGTCCGTCGCCGTCGTCATCGATGCCGTTGCTGCACGCGGGCTCGGGCGGCACCGGACAGTCCTGCAATACCGCATAGCGCGGGTCGGCGGCGAGTGCGGTCTGGAAGTCGTCCCAGGCGAATGCGGCGTTCTTCAGTACCGCGTCGAGCCACGGCACCAGGATGGACGTGACGAGCTGGAGCTGGCTGGCGCGCGAGATCGATGCCGAGCAGAACTCGCCGAGGTCGCAGGTGAGGTTGTAGTCGTTGAACTGGCAATGGCTCGCGCCATCGAGCTCGACATAGGCCCGGCACGCCGCCGCGGATGCGTCGTACATCGGAATCTGGTTGCTCGCGGGAGCCGCCACGCAGTCGCCCTTTGCGGCGATCACGAGTGTCGGCACCGTCACGCTGGCGGCCGCCGTGATCGAGGAGGGATTGGTGTTGGCTGCGGCAAAGTTGAAGACCGCGTCGACACCGGTATCGGCGCTCGCGCCGAGGAACGTCGCGCCGCCGCCCATCGAGTGGCCGCCCACCGCGCCACGCGAGCCCACCGCGCCAAACAGGAACGAGGCCGGGTTCGCCCCTTCGGCCTTCAGCTTGTTCACCAGGAAGGCGAGGTCTTCGCCGAAGTTCGCGTGGCTCGGGAGCAGGCCGCCTTCGGTCGCCGGCAGCGCGACCAGGTAGCCGTCCAGCGCGATGCTGCGGACGAACGAGTAGAGATTGGAGCCGATCCGGAAGCCGTGCCCGAACGACACGACCGGAAAGCGCCCCGCCGGCGGCGCCGACACCGGTACGTTGTCACCGGCCACGTCGGCCGGGTAGTACAGGTCGGTCGCGATCGAACGATTGCCACGCGCCGGATCCTGGTAGGTCACGACCCGATGACCGAGTTGGTAGGCGGACGCCGTCGCGGCGACGAGCGCGAGCGCGGCTGCGCCGACGATCGCACGCGCGAGTTGGGGCAGACGCATCAGCGATTCTCCTCAGCGGCAATGGCTCCGCAGCGTATCTTCGATTCCGGCTCGCGGCCTCCGCTGCGACCGCAATAAAGAGAAGGGCCCCGGACATTCCGCCCGAGGCCCTTCCGACTCGTTGCAGTGGAGGACTAGTAGCGGCCGCCGCCGCCACCGCCGCCACCGTAGCCGCCGCCGCCGCCGCCACTGCGGCCGCCGCCACCGCCGCCATAGCCGCCGCCGCCACCGCTGCGGCCGCCGCC
>JANLTC010000220.1:0-17028 GCA_031362725.1 Deltaproteobacteria bacterium
CAGATCACGAGTTCGATCGGCCGCTAAGGAGAACCTCGCATGTCCGCACGCGTCGCCAGCACCCAACTCCGATACCCCATCGTCCCGCGTAGCGAGCCGCAGGCGAGCGGCGATTGCGCCCAACGCGCGCTTCAACTTCGAAGCACGAGCCCCGATTTCCCGCGTAGCGAGCCGCAGGCGAGCGGCGAGACCCATCAAGCTCGCGGTCGCATCAGCAACCAACCCCGATTCCCCATCGTCCCGCGTAGCGAGCCAACGGCGAGCGGCGAGGATCATGAACTTTCCGGTTTCACGCTGATCGAGATCATGGCCGTGGTCCTCATCATCGGTCTGCTCACGGCCGTCGTGGGCACCGCGATCTTCGGACAGATCGACCGCGCGCGCGTCACCACCGCGAAGACGCAGATGAAGAACATCGAGGCAGCGCTCGACTTCTATCGGATGGACAACGGCAAGTACCCGACCACCGAGCAGGGACTCGATGCGCTCGTGCACCAGCCGAGCACCGAACCGGTGCCGCGCCAGTACCGGCCGGAGGGCTACATCAACGGCGGCAAGGTCCCGCGCGATCCGTGGGGCGCGACTTACGAGTATCAGGCCCCCGGCCAGCGCAACACCTACGGCTTCGACATCTGGAGCTTCGGCTCCGACGGCCAGCCCGGTGGCAAGGACGTCGATGCCGACATCGGGAACTGGTCCGAGGACGCAACGAATTGAGAACGAGCCCGGCTAGTCGCGGTCGCGGCCAGCGCGCGACGCACCTTCGCGGCGAGCAGCCCCGCCTCCCGCGTAGCGAGCCGAAGGCGAGCGGCGAGCTTCATGAGGCCGTTTCCCGCGTAGCGAGCCAACGGCGAGCGGCGAGACTTCATGAGGCCGCCGCCGGCTTCACGCTGATCGAGATGCTCGCCGTGGTCGCCATCTTTGGACTGATCGCCGCAATGGTGCTGCCCAACATCGATCTCGGCGGCTCGCGCATCGTGCGCGCCGAGGCGGATGACCTCGCGGCGGCGATCGAGTTTGCCCGGCAGAGCGCCGTGATGACGGGTCGCCCGCACCAGGTGGTGATCGAGATCGAGCGGAGGGAACACTGGGTCGAGTGGGATGCGCCGCCAGAATCGGCGAGCGAAGCGGCGCACACCGACGACACCGCGCCCGGCGATCGCAAGCTCGACCTCGTTCCGCCCGTCCTGCTCGGCGGGGGAGAGTTCGTGCCGATCGCCGGCGAGATCGGGCGCGTACACCGCGCCGACGACAAGACCTCGATTCTCGGCATCGAAACGTCCGGCGGCGTCGCCGATCAGGGTCGCTTCGAGCTGCGCATCGGACCCGACGGCTCAACGGACGCCGCGACGATCCTGATTGGTGACGCAGACGGCGGCAACGCGCTGCGCATCGAAGTGGAACCGTTGGCCGACGCCGTACGGGTCGTCCATGCAGACTAAGGCTGGGTTCACGCTGCTCGAGGTGCTCGCGGCGGTGGCGATCCTCGGCATCGCGTACATCACGCTGGGGTCGAGTGGCATCCAGGGCCTGCAGCACGAAGGCGAGGCGCGCCGACGCTTCCAGGCGTCGCTTCTCGCCGACAGCGTACTCTCCGAGATCGAGGCAGGGCTCGAAGCGGGCGCGGCGCCAGAGCTCGGAACCGACGAACGCGCGGAGGGCGAGTTCAAGATCGAGGTCGAGGTCGCGCCCTTCTCGATCGTCGTGCCCGAGGAAGACGGCGCAGGCGGCAAGCGGCTCGGCAACGCGCGCAGCCGTCTCGGCGGATCGGAAGCGCAGGCGCCACAACCCGTGATTCCGGGACCGAGCTTGCTCGGCGGCGAGCGAGGTCCCGGCGCCGTCTCGCCGCTGCGAAAGGTCGAAGTGCGCATCACCTGGAACGAAGGCTTCGGCGAGCGCTCGGTCTCGCGCACCACCTTCGCGCTCGATGCCGAAGCCGCGCGCGCCACGCTGGACGCGATCGCCCAGGTGCAGACCACCGGGCGGGGTCAGCAGCAGCAGCAGCCCGTCGCACCGAACCCACTCGGCGGCGGTCGGCAGGGCACGATCGGAACGCCCCAATGACCGCAACGAACCAACGTCGAGCGGCGACCGCACACAACGCCAGCCGCAACTTCGAAGCGCGATCCCCCGTTTCCCGCGTAGCGAGCCAACGGCGAGCGGCGAGACCCCATAAGGCCGCCGCCGGCTTCACACTGCTCGAGATGCTCGCGGTGATCTTCCTGATGTCGATCGTGCTCTTCGTCGCGATCGATTTCTACCTCGATCTATCGCGCGCCAGTAGCGCGGCCACCGACAGCACGCGCTCGGTGCGACGTGCCGTCGTGTTGCTCGACCGCGTCGCGCGCGACCTCGAAGGCGCCGTGTTGTTGAAGAAGCCCGAAGACGTCGACCCGATCGCGTTCCCGTGGCTCTTCGTCGCCGAGTCCGAGAGTGCGGACGCCGGCGCCGACCGCGTGAAGTTCGTGCGCCGCGGCCATCACCCGAGCGCGACGTCCGCGGCGGAGTCCGATCTCGAAGTCGTCGCGTGGATCACGCTGCCCGATGCGAGCGGCGACGGCGACGTCGAAGTGCGGCGCTCGGGTGGGACGCAACTTCCCGACTCGCTCGACCGCAGCTTCCCGACCGCAGAGAACAGCGATCTCGTGGCGGCCGGGCTCGCGTCGTTCAGCATCAAGTTCCAGGGCGAAGCCGGCGCATGGACCGGACGCTGGGATTCGACGACGCTGGCAGGCTCGAGCGAACTCCCGACGGTGGCGGAGATCGAGGTCTCGTTTCGCACCGGTCCCGGAGCGGGCGATGTAGACGGTCCATACCTGCGGCGCGTGCTGCTGCCGCTGCGCCCGATCGATCTCGAGGAACAACTCGCGGCGGCGGGCGGGCCGGCGGGCGCCAACCCGCGCGACCAGGACGGCGATGGCAAGGACGACGAGACCGGCGAGCCGGTGGCCCCGGACGATCAGAACGCGGACACCGATCAGGCCAACAATGAGGAAGGCGGCGGCCAGAAGACCGTGCAGAATTGCCTGAGTGCGCATCCCGAATTGCAGGCGTTGGTGCAAAGCAACCCGCAAGCCGCTTCGATCGTCGACAGTCTGAAGGGACAGCCTGCCAGCTCGCTCGTCGGCAACGGGTTCGTCCAGATCCCGGCAGACTGCCTCTGATGCGACACCCGTCCCAGCAGCGCGCGCACGCAATCCACGGCATCGTGCTGGTGATGGTGCTGTTCTTCGTGCTGCTGCTCGCGAGCACGATGGCGACGTTCATGCGCCGCGTCGCGGTCGACGCCGGGATCGCGATCAATCGCGACCGCGCGCAACAGGCCGAGTCGCTGGCGCGCGGCGGGATCCGACTCGCCGAGGCGATCCTGCTGGAAGACGTGCGCACCAAGGGCGAACAAGGCGGACCCGACACGCGTCACGATCTGTGGGCGCGCGCGGGCGACCTCGATCTGATCGAGGACCCCGACATCGACCTGCATCTGCGGATCGAGGACGCTGCCGCGCGCATCAACCTGAACGGCTTCCTCGAAAAGGGCGCCGTTCCCGAGCAGCGCCGCCTGTATCTCCAGCAACTGCTCGCGGGTGTCATCGCGATCATGCCGGGCCGCCCCGAAGACTTGCGCTACGACCCGCTCGAACTCGCCGCGAACCTCGTCGATTGGCTCGACCAGGACGAAGTGAGCGCCGACGGTTCGCCCGAGAACGAGCGCTACGAGCGACTCGATCCGCCCTATCGCGCGCCGAACCGACCGCTGCTGTCGGTCGACGAGCTGCGCCTCGTCGAGGGCTTCGACGGTCGGCTCGTCGAGGCGCTCACGCCGTTCGTCACCGTGTTCCCGCTGGTTGGCGGGAGCGGCGTCAATCTCAACACCGCTCCGCCCTGGGTGCTGATCCAGCTCCAACGCGGCACCGAGGTGAGCGGCACCACGCCATTCGACGAGAAGCTCGTGCGTCGCATCGTCGATGCGCGCGAAGAGGGCCCACTCTGCGCCGGTGCGGATCCGGCCGGCAACTGCACGCCACTCAGTGAGCTGCTCGAAGGCGACACGATCGCGCCGGAACCGACCGAGCATTCGCAGGTTTTCGTGGTGACGGCCGTTGCAAAGGTCTTCGAAGTCGAGCGCCGCATCGAAGCCGTGATCGACCGCAGCGCCGAGGGCGGCCCGAAGCGGCTGTCCTGGCGCGTCGATTGATGGGTTACGGTGGGAAGCGCCCTGCGCGTTGAGGTATTGATGGGATCCCATGCTCGGTAAGAGTCTCGGTCTCGATCTCGGCAGCCACTCGATCAAGGTCGTCGAGCTGCGCCAGAACCTGCGGACGGTGGAAGTCGTCCGTCTGCACGCGGTTGCCGTTGCGAACGAGACCTCCGTGTTCGACGCACTGCGCGACGCCGCCACGGCGCTCGGTCTCGGCGGCGAGCGCGTGGTGACGGCGATCCCCGGCGATCGCGTCGCGCGCCGCGCGATCCACTTCCCGTTCCGCGAACGCCGCCGCATCGCGCAGGCGGTGCCATTCGAGGTCGAGAGCGAGACGCCCTTCGACCTCGACGAGGTGTTCGTCGACTGGGAACTGGTCGGCGAAGCTCGCGCCGCGGCCGAAGTCGTCGCCACCGTGGTGCCGCGCGCCGAGGTCGCGAGCCGACTCGAAGCGCTGCGCGACGCCGGCCTCGGTGCACGCGTGCTCGAAGTGGAAGGACTCGCGCTCGCGAACCTCGCCGCCTTCGTGCCGATGCCCGGCACGCGGCTGCTGATCGACCTCGGCCATCGCAAGACCACGCTGTGCCTGCTCGTCGACGGCGTCGCGCGAGC
Source organism: Deltaproteobacteria bacterium (assembly GCA_031362725.1). Lineage (GTDB taxonomy): Bacteria > Myxococcota_A > UBA9160 > UBA9160 > PR03 > PR03. The sequence goes on from JANLTC010000220.1 coordinate 4,811, forward strand.
GGCGCGAACCGTGCCGCTCGGCGGGCGCTCGCTCACCGAAGCGATCGCCCGCGAAACCAGTGTCGACTGGGAGGAGGCCGAGCGGGTGAAGTGTCGCGATGGTGTCTTCGGCCCGAACCTCGCGCCCCACTCGCCCGCCACGGAGCGCGCGCTCGCCCGGCTGGTGCGCGAGCTGGTGCGGACAGTGGGTGGTTTCGAATCGGCGCTCGGCGCGCCGCCGGACAAGGCGATCGACGAGATCACGCTGCTCGGTGGCGGCGCTCGGCTGCAGCGCATCGACGAGTACCTGAGCGCGCAGCTCGGGATCCGCTGCGCGCGCTTCAGCGTGCCGCCCGGCGAATCGACCGGCGCCTTCCTCGCCGCGGGCGACCCGCTGCGCTTCGCACCGGCGCTCGCGCTCGCGTTGCGCGGCACGTTGCGCGCGAAGACGCGGATGAACTTCCTGCAGGCCGAGTTCGCGCCGCGCCTCGACCTGCGCCGGCTCGTGAAACAGTTCCGCGCGAGCCTCGTGCTGGCGGCGATCGCGCTGGTGCTGGCGCTCGGCAGCGGCGTCGAGCGCATCGCGATCCAGGGCCAGCGCGCCAGCGCGCTCGAAGCCGAACTGGCCCAGCTCTGGAACCAGGCGCAGCCCGGCAAGCCGGTCCCGACCAACGTCTCGCGCGCGCTCGACGTCACGCTGCGCGAGGCGCAGCAGCGCGCCGATTTCCTCGGTCTGTACGGCGGCAATCTCTCGGCGCTCGACATCCTGACGCAGATCTCGAAGCTGGTGCCGAAGGACCTCGACGTGATCTTCGAGGAGATGTCGATCGATGGGCAGGTGGTGCGATTTCGCGGTCACACGCCGAGCTTCGCCGCGGTGGACCAGTTGAAGACCGCGCTGGCCGCGTTCCCTCATTTCGGCGAGATCCGAGTCGCCGAGATCCAGGCCGATGCGGCACGCGGCGGCAACAACTTCAGCGTGACGATCGGACTCACGCAGGGAAGCGCAGCCGATGAAGCCGCGGCAGTGACGCCGACGGCGCCCACGCCTGCCGCAAGAACTGAACCCCTAGCGCCGCAGCCCCAGCCGGGAGCGAGCAAGCCGTGAACGGTCTCGTCGATCGATTGCGCATCGCACTCGCTTCCCTCGCACCGCGCGAGCGGCTCCTGCTCGGCGGCGCGGCCGCGGTGCTGCTGCTGACGATCCTATGGCTCGCGGTCGCGATGCCGGCGATCGCGAGCATCCGCAACGCCGAAGAGCGGGTCGCCGCCGCGGAGCGCGACCTCGCGACCGCCCATCGCCTGCAGGGCACGCTCGGCGAGATCCAGGGCCGTCTCGGCGCGGTCGAGAAGCGCATCCGCGAAGGACCGAAGGGAAACATCTTCACCACGCTCGAAGATCTGGCGCGGCAGTCGGCCGTCAAGGTCGAATCGATGGAGCCGCAGGCCGCGCCTGCGCAGGAGCACTACAAGGAGACCAAGGTCCAGGTCGTGCTGAAGCAGGTGACGCTCGCGCAGGCGGTGGCGTTCCTGCACGGTGTCGAGTCGTCGCAGCAGCTGCTCTCGGTGAAGAGCTTGCGCATCCGCACGCGCGCCGAACAAAAGGAAAACATGCTCGACGTGACCTTCACCGTGTCCTCGTTCGAGGCGCGCTGATGGCGGAAGCCACGGTCGCGCCGCTCTTCGGTCTGCGCGGCGTTCGCGGCGCGCTGGCGATCGCCCTCGCTGCCGTCGCGCTCACGTCGATCTTCCTGGTCGCCGGCTTTCCTTACGAGCGCCTCGCGCCACGCGCGGCCGCGGCGATCGAGGCGAACACCGGCACGCAGGTCACGATCGCGCGGCTCGGTCTCGGTTTCGCTTGGTTTGCGCCGCAGCTTCAAGCCAGAGACGTGGTCGTGACGTGGCCCAGCGGGCAGCGCGCTTCGTTCGACCGCGTCCGCGTCCATCCCGCGTGGTCGCTGTCCTGGTTGCGCGGCACGCCGGCGCTTGTGATCGCGTTGCGCTCGCCGCTCGGGGAACTGGATGGCACCGCGATCGGCGGCGCCGCACCGTCTTTCGCCGGCGAATTGCGCAACGTGTCGCTCGCGCTGCTGCCGCTTCGAGACCTCGCACCCGGTACGACGGTCGATGGGCGCGTCGACGCGCAGCTCGAGGTGCAGATGGCCGAGGCCGGTCCGCAGGGAACCGTGCACTTCGACGCCAAGGCGGGCTCGCTGACGCTGCCACTGCTCCCGATCGGCGTACCGTTCGACACGCTGAGCGGTGACATCGCGCTCGGCGGCGAGATGCTCGCCCGGTTGAATGCGTTCGACCTCGCCGGGCCGCTGGTCGGTCTCAGCGCCACCGGCACGATCGGTCACGGCCCTGTCCAGCATCTGTCGCCCCTTGCGCTCGCGGCTCGCATCGAGGCGCGCGATCCGAACGTGCGCTCGATGTTGCAATCCCAGGGCGTCGCGCTCGATGCCAACGGAGCTGCGGCCGTCGAGATCAGCGGCACGCTCGCCAACCCGCAGATCGTGCCGGTGCGCGGCCCCGGCCGAGCCGGATGAGTGCCGAGTCGCTGCAGAAGGTCTTCAAGACGCTCGCGGACTCGACGCGCGTGCGCATCCTCGCGCTGCTCGAACGCGAAGAGTTGGCCGTCCAGGAACTGATGGATGTGATGGGCATGGCACAAAGCCGTGTCTCGCGACACCTGGGCATCCTGCGCGAAGCCGGCCTGCTGCGCGACCGCCGCGAGGGCACCTACGTGTTCTATCGCATCGCCACGCCGCAGCGTGGCGCCTGGAGCGACGCCTGGGAATTGGCGCGTCGCGAACTCGCCGGCGATCCCGCCGCCGAACGCGACGCGGCGGCGCTGGTGCGCGTCGTCGAGGCGCGCGCATCGCGCATCCGTACCTTCTTCGACAGCATCGGTCCCGAATGGGACGCGCTGCGCAAGGTCTTCAACGACGACGCGCTGCGCGCACGCGCAATCGCACACCTCGCGCCGCCGGACTGGACGGTGTGCGACGTCGGTACCGGCACCGGCATCCTCGCGAAGGAAGTGGCGCGTCTCGGGTTGCGCGTGATCGCGGTCGACCACTCGCCGCGCATGCTGGAGGCGGCACGGACGAGTCTTGCGAACGAGGGCGCGGCCGGCGCAGAACCCGAGCATCAGGCCGCTCTCGCTGCCGTGGAGCTGCGACGCGGCGAGGCCCACGCGCTGCCGCTCGCCGATCGCGAAGTGAATGCCGCACTCGCCCACATGGTGCTGCACTACGTGCCGCAGCCGGCCGAGGCGTTGCGCGAGATGGCGCGCGTCGTGAAGCCGGGCGGTGTCGTCGTGGTCGTCGACTTCGTGCGACACGAAGCCGAGTGGATGCGCGAAGAACTGGGCGTGCTGTGGCTCGGCTTTCCGTCCGCAGAAATCGTGCGCTGGCTCCGCGACGCGGGCCTCGAAGACGTGCGCGTCGAGCACTTCGCGAGCCCCTCCCCGTCCCGCGATCTTCCCGGCACCTTCGTGGTGTCGGCGCGAAAACCCGCTTGAAGCTGCGCGCGGTCCTGCTCGATGCCGCCGGCACACTGATCCACCTGCGCGAATCGGTAGGCGAGAGTTACGCGCGCATCGCGCGCGAACACGGAGTCGACGTGCCCGCTTGGCGCCTCGACGACGCGTTCCACAGGGTCCTGCAGAGCGCCCCCTCGATGCGCGCCGCGGACGACGCCGGCGAGCGCGCGTGGTGGCGCGACGTGGTACGCGCGACGTTCCGCGCCGCCGACCAGATGCAGCGCTTCGCAGACTTCGATGCCTGCTTCGCGGCGCTGTTCGCTCAGTTCGCGAATCCCGAGACATGGCGCGCCGCGACCGACGCACACGCGACGCTCGCGACGCTCCGCCGCGCGGAGCGCCGCGTCGCGGTCGCCTCCAACTTCGATCACCGATTGCCCGCGCTGCTCAGCGGCCTCGGGCTCGACCGGGATCTCGACCTGGTCTGGCTGCCGCGCGACGCGGGCGTCGCGAAGCCCGACCCGCGCTTCTTCCTCGCCGCGTGCGAGCGCCTGGGCGTCGCGCCCGCCGAAGCGGTCGCGGTGGGCGACGATCCCGAACTCGACGTCGCGGCCGCGCGCCGCGCCGGGCTCCGGGCGATCGATGTCGCATCGCTTGCTAGTCTCGGCGCGCTTCCAGCTCGGATCGATGCGCTCGAACGCGAGGAGACGCCAGCACGATGAGTGATTCCGCCCGATCGGTCGCCGCGAGCGAAGCGCCGGCCGCCTTCTTCCGCGAGCGCTTCGGCGTGGACGGACGCACCGTCGAGCGGGCGCTCGGCGTCGCGCTCGAGCGCCGCGTCGACGCCAGCGATCTCTACTTCGAGTACGGCGTGCAGGATGCCGTCGTGCTGGAAGAAGGCATCGTGAAGAGCGGCGAGCGCCATGTCGAGCAGGGCGTCGGCGTGCGCGTGCAGACCGGCGAGCGCCAGGGCTACGCGCATTCGGACGAGATCACCGTCGAGAGCCTGGAGCTCGCCGCGACCACGGCGCGCGCGATCTCGGAGTCGCACGCTACGCATAGTCCGGTCGCGGTGCAGTCACACGGCGCGGGCCGCGACCTGTATCCGGTCACCCTCGCGCCGACCGACGTGCCGATCGAAAGCAAGATCGAGCTGCTCGGCGAGATGGACGCCTACGCCCGCAGCCGCGACGTGCGTGTGAAGCAGGTGATGGCCAGCGTCGTTTCGCAACACCAACACGTGCTGATCGCCACCCACGACGGTCAGCTGGTCGGCGACGTGCGCCCGCTGGTACGGCTCAACATCCAGGTGATCGCGGGCGACGGCACGCATCGCGAGATCGGCTACCAGGGCACCGGCGGTCGCTTCGAGATCGCGCGGCTCTTCGATCCCGCGGTCTGGAAGCCGCTGGTCGACGACGCGGTGCGCATCGCGCTGCTGAACCTCGACGCGGTGCCCTGCCCGGCTGGCTCGATGGACGTCGTGCTCGGCCCTGGCTGGCCCGGCATCCTGCTGCACGAAGCGATCGGTCACGGCCTCGAAGGCGACTTCAATCGAAAGAAGACCAGCGCCTTCTCCGATCGGCTCGGCCAGCGCGTGGCGTCGCCCGGTGTCACTGTGGTGGACGACGGCACGATCCCCGAGCGGCGCGGTTCGCTGAACGTGGACGACGAGGGCACGCCGACCCAGCGCACCACCTTGATCGACGACGGCGTGCTGGTCGGCTACCTGCAGGACAAGCTCAACGCGCGACTGATGGGCGTCCTGCCCACCGGCAACGGTCGCCGCGAGAGCTACGCGCATCTGCCGATGCCGCGCATGACCAACACGTTCATGCTCGCCGGCCAGGACGATCCCGGCGAGATCCTGCGTTCGGTCGAGCGCGGCCTCTACGCGGTTTCGTTCGGCGGCGGCCAGGTGGACATCACCAGCGGCAAGTTCGTGTTCAGCGCGAACGAGGCCTACCGGATCGAGAACGGTCGCCTCGGTGCACCGGTGAAGGGAGCCACACTGATTGGAAACGGCCCCGACGTGCTGACCCGCGTCTCGCGCATCGGCAACGATCTGAAGCTCGACCTCGGCGTCGGCACCTGCGGAAAGGACGGCCAATCGGTACCGGTGGGCGTGGGTTTACCGACACTGCGCATCGACGGCCTCACGGTGGGCGGGACCGAGACATGAGCGATCCCAACGCGATCGCGGACAAGGGTCTCGGCGCGCCGAAGCCGAGCGCCGCAGCGCTGCTCGGAACCGACGCGGTCGTGCGCGCGCTCGCCCGCGCGAAGCAAGCCGGCGCCAGCCAGGCCGACGCGATGCTGCTCGAAGCCGACTCGATCTCGGCGCGCGTGCGCGGCGCCGAGATCGACTTCGTCACGCAGGCGCGCGAGCGCGTGCTCGGCATCCGCACCTTCGTGCGTCAGGCCGGCGGTCTCTCGTGCGGTTCGACCTCGACCAGCGACCTGGCGCCGGAAACGATCGATCGGATGGCCGACGAAGCGGTGGCGCTGGCGCGCGCCACGGCTCCGGACCCGGCTGCGGGCCTACCCGAAGGCGGCTTCGCCAGCGATGCGCCGCGGCTCGCGCTCTTCGACCCGGCCGATCGCCACGTCGCCGTCGAGGCGCGCATCGAGGATGCGAAACGCGCCGAGACCGCCGCGCGCGCGCTCGATCCGCGCATCGTGAACTCCGAAGGGTCGCAGGTCGAGAGCGAGTTCCGGCGCGTCGCCTACGGCAACAGCGCCGGCTTCCTGGGAAGCTACGAGAGCGCGTCGCACTCGCTGTTCAGCGAGCCGCTCGCGCGCGAGAACGACTCGCTGCAGCGCGACTACTGGCTCACCGCGGCACGCTCGCTGGCCGCGCTCGAAGACGCCGCCGCGGTCGGCCGGCGCGCCGCCGAGCGGGCGCTGCGGCGCCTTTCCGCGAAACGCGTCGCTACCTGCGAAGTCCCGGTTCTCTTCGAGCCGCTCGTCGCGCGCAGCCTGCTGTCGCACATCGCCGGTTGCGTCTCGGGCGGCGCGATCTACCGCGAGACGTCGTTCCTCGCCGGCAAGCTCGGCCAACGCATCGCGAGCGAACTCGTCACGGTGATCGACGACGGCCGACTGCCGGGCGGACTCGGCTCGCGTCCCTTCGACGGCGAGGGCCAGCCGACACGCCGCAACGTCATCGTCGATCAGGGCGTCCTGAAGACGTACCTGCTCGACAGCTACTCCGCGCGCAAGCTCGGCATGCAGAGCACCGGTTCGGCGGCGCGCGGCGCGGCCGGATCGCCCTCGCCTTCGGCGACGAACTTGTGGCTCGAAGCCGGGAAGATCTCGCCGGAAGAAATGATCCGCCGCACGCCGCGCGGCTTGCTCGTCACCGAACTGATCGGCATGGGCTTCAACGCGGTCACCGGCGACTACTCGCGCGGCGCCGCCGGACTGTGGATCGAAGACGGGCGCGTCGTGCATGCGGTCGAGGAGATCACCATCGCCGGCCACCTCGGTACGATGCTCGCGTCGATCGACCTCGTCGGCAGCGATCTGCTGTGGGCAGGTTCGGTCGCCGCGCCGACCGTCCGCGTCGCCTCGATGACGATCGCCGGGAGCTAGCTCTGCCTTCTGCGCCCAACACGATGATCGGCCTCGCGATGCCCGAGCTCGACGTCTGGTCGGAGCGCGTCGTCGTGGCGCTCGGACAGAACCCGGGGATCTTCACCGGCCCCGGCACCAACACCTATCTGGTCGGGACTGGACGCAAGCGCATCCTCATTGACACCGGGCAGGGTATCGACGCCTACGTCGGCGTGCTCGAACGCGCCCTCGAACGCGCCGGCTGCGGGGGCATCCAGGAGATCGTGCTGACGCACGGCCACCCGGATCACGGCGGCGGTCTTGCGCAGGTGCAGCAACGCTTCGGACCCTTGCGCGTCTCGAAGCTGCCCGGCCCCGACGACGCACGCGCGAAGCTCGTCTGCGAGCCGCTCGCCGACGGCGACGCGGTGCGCACCGACGGTGCCACGCTGCGCGCCGTCCATACGCCCGGTCATGCCGTCGACCATCTGTGTTTCGTGCTCGAAGAGGAAAGCTCGCTGTTCTCCGGCGACAACGTGCTCGGCGTCGGCACCACGGTGATTCCGAGCCACGGCGGCGACCTGCTCGACTACATGGACTCGCTCGCTCGCATGCTGGCGCTCGCGCCGGGCCGCATCTATCCCGCGCACGGCCCGCTGATCGCGGACGGTCCCGCGAAGCTGCGCGACTACATCGCGCACCGGGGCGCGCGCGAAGCGCAGATCCTGGCGGCGCTCGGCGCGGGAGACGCCGACATCGCGACGGTCGTGAAGCGCGTCTACCTCGACGTTCCCGAAGTGCTGCACGCGGCGGCCGGCCACTCCGTCGCCGCGCACCTGCACAAACTCGAACGCGAAGGACGCGTGCGGCGCAGCGACGAACGCGCACCGCTCGAGGCCGTCTGGTCTCTCGCGCGAGGCGCGGCGCGCACGTGAGTCATGCGCTGGCCCTGCGGTTGCGCAGCACGGACGTCGCCGAGCGCGTCGCCGCGTGTCGCGCGGTCGCGAGCGATCCGGCCGGCGCGCTACTTGCGGAAGCGCTCGTCGCTGCGCTCGGCGATCCCGAAAAGCGCGTCGCGCGCGCCGCTGGCGAAGCGCTGATCGCGCTGGCCCGCGCGGGCTCGGGGGACGGCGTCGTGCCGCTGCTGCGCGCAGCGCTCCGCGGCGACAGCCGGCTGGCCCGGATCCACGCCGCGCTGACGCTCGCGCGGCTCGAAGTGCCCGATCCCTCGCTGCTCCCCGCCCTCACGCTCGCGCTGGCGTCGCCCGAGGGCGACGTGCGCTGGGCCGCCGCGCGCGTGCTGGTGGACATGGGCCGGCTGCACGGGGAGATCGTGCGCGTGCTGCTCGGCCTGGTGCGCGGCGGCGAAGCGCCCGCCGTGCGCAGGATGGCCACCTTCTGCCTGCGCTAACTCGCGCCGGATCAACCGGCTGCCGCGCAGGCGCTACTCGAAGCATCCCGCGACGGCGACGCGAATGTGCGACGCGCCGCGCTGACGGCGATGGCCGGCCTGCTCGATCCGCCCGCGGGCGTGACGACGCGCCTGCGCGAAGCGCTCGACGATCTCGACCCCGTGGCGGCCGGTCTCGCCGCGCTCGCACTCGGCGAGCTCCGCAGCGTCAGCGCACTGCCGCGCCTGCGCGCACTTGCGGAATCGGCGCGGAGTCCCGCGCTGCAACAGGCGGCGAAGGCGGCCGTCACCCGGATGGAGTCGCAACGATGAAGCGCAGCGTGATCGTGACTGGCGGCACCGGCGGGCTCGGCGGCGCCGTGGTCCGCGCATTCCTCGCCAGTGGCGACCGCGTCACCGTACCGTGGATCGTCGCGCACGAGAGCGAGCGCATGCAGCAGCGCTTCGCGGACGCCTTGCAAGCGCGGCAACTGGCGCTGATCGAAGCGGACGTCGCAGAGTTGGACGGCGCGCGCCGCGTCGTGCAGGCCGCGGGCGAGCTCGCAGTGCTGGTGAACGGCGCGGGCGGGTTCGCCGCAGGCGCCCATCACGAAACCGATCTCGGTGTCTGGGATCACCTGTTCCGATTGAACGTGCGCGCGGCCGCGTCGATGACCCACGCCGCGCTACCGCTGTTCTTCGCGCGCGGCGGCGGCGCGATCGTGAACGTCGCCGCCAACGCGGCGCTCGATCCGCCCGCGGGCCTCGGTGCCTACGTCGCTTCGAAGGCCGCGCTGGTCGCCTTCACGCGCAGTCTCGCGCGCGAGGTCGCGAACCAGGGTGTTCGCGTGAATGCGGTGTTGCCCACCACGATCGACACGCCGGCCAACCGCGCGGCGATGCCCGACGCCGACTTCTCGCTGTGGACCACGCCCGAGCAGATCGCTGCGGTGATCCACTGGCTTTCGAGCGACGCCGCAAGCGCGGTGCGCGGCGCCCTCGTGCCGGTGTGAGCGCGGAGTCGAAAGCCTGCTTCTACGCGGAAGCCCGACGCGACCTTGCGGGTCCGCTCGACGGCGTGCGCGTGCTCGAAGCCACCACCACCTGGGCAGGCCCGATGTGTGGCTGTGTGCTGGCCGATTTCGGCGCCGATGTCGTGAAGGTCGAAATGCCCGGCGGCGAAATGGCGCGCCGCGCCCCGCCGATGCTGCCGGGGACGAATCCGCCGATCTCCTTCATGCACGCCACCGTGAATCGCAACAAGCGCAGCCTCACGCTCGACCTGCGCCGGCCCGAGGGTCGCGACGTATTCCTGCGTCTCGCCGCGCGCGCCGATGTGGTGATCGAGAACTTCCGCCCGGGCGTGATGGACGGCTACGGACTCGGCTACGCCGGCGTGCGCGCGGTGAAGGCCGACGTCATCTACGTCTCGATCAGCGGCTTCGGCCAATTCGGTCCCGACGCGGACCGCGCCGGTTACGATCCACTCGCGCAGGCGGCCAGCGGGTTCCTGTCGCTGAACGGTGACCCCGACGGCGAGCCGGTGAAGGCGCCGACCTTTCTGGCCGACGACCTCGGCGGCCTGCACGCCGCGCTCGCGACGCTCGCGGCGCTGCGGCACCGCGACCAGACCGGGGAAGGTCAGCGCATCGACGTGTCGCTGCTCGACGCGATGCTGTTCCAGTCCACCGGATACCTGACGCTCGGCGCGCTCGGCGTCGAGCTGCCGCGGCTCGGCAACGAGTTCCGGATCGCGGCGCCCGCGCGCGTCTACCGCTGTCGCGACGGCAGCGTGATGGCGGGCGTGATCCTCGACGCGCACTGGCGCAAGCTGGCCCTGCTGATGCAGCGGCCCGAACTGGCGGACGACACCCGCTACGCCACCACCGCGGCGCGAATCGAGCGGCGCGCCGAAGTCGACGCGATTCTCGCCGCGTGGCTCGCCGCGCGGAGTGTCGGGGACGCGCTCGCGGCGCTGCTCGGCGCCGGCCTGCCGATCGCACCGGTCCGCACCTACGCAGAAGCCGCGGCGGATCCGCACGTGCTTGCCCGCGACATGCTGCAAGCCGTCGCGCAGCAGGACGGGACGACGCTTCCCATCACCGGCCCCGCGGCGAAGCTCTCGCGCACGCCGCTCGCGGTGCGAACCGGCGCGCCGGCGCTCGGCGCACACAACGACGAGGTGCTGGGCGAGGTGGGCTTCGATGCGGCAGCGATCGCCGCGCTCCGGAATCTGGGAGTTGTCTGAGCGGCGCCGGCACCGTTCGGTGGCGGCGGCCGTCACGCTGGCGATTGCGTTCGCGTGTGCGAGCCCGCAGCGCGCGAGCGCGCCCGGCCCGGCCGCCCAACCGCAACTCCACGCGACGCTGATCCGGCTCGGCAACGACGCACTGGCCGCGGGCGACGCGAAGCGCGCTCGCGAGCGCTTCGAACGGGCCGTGCAGGCCGAGCCGACCTCGGCGGCGGCGCGCACCGGACTCGGTCGCGCATTGCTGGCGGCCGGACTTCGCGACGAAGCGCACACCGCGCTCGTGGCGGCCGTCGCGGCGAACCCGAACGACGCCGCCGCGCACTCCGCACTCGCGGAAATCGCGGCACTGCGCGGCGACACGGCCGACGCGCGCGCCGAATGGGAGCGCACGATCGCACTCGACGGCGCGCGCATCGACGCGCACGCGCGCCTCGCCGATCTCACGGGCCTGGGCCCCGCGACGACCGCTTCCGGGCCGGACGAAGCGATCGCGCGTGGCGACGCCCATCCGTACGATCCGCGCGCGCGCCTCGCAGCCGGGGAAGCGCTGCTCGCGCGCGGCGACCTCGCGCGCGCCACCGATCACCTCGAATCCGCCCTCGTGCTGGCGGACCTCGATCCCGCGAGCGGCCGCCGGGCGGCCGCGCTGCTGCAAGAACGGGTTGCCGAGTGGCATGCGCGGCGCATCGTCTGGGTGCACGCATTCGCGGACGAGGTGCTGCGCGAGGATCCCGCCTGGCGCTTCCAGCTGCGCTTCGCGTGGCTCTCGGTGTCGCAGGCGCTCGAGCCGCTGCTCGGCGTGCGCTTCGTCGTCGCGAGTCTCGGCGATTTTCGCTCCGCCGGCGAAGGTCTCGATCTCTCGCCGATCTTCGACGCAGGACGTCGCCAACACCCCGAGGTGTCCGAGACGGGCGTCGTCGCGTTCGTCACCGGTCGCCCGGCGCCGCGCGCAGCCGGCGCGTGGCGACAGGGCGAGGCGGAGCTGCTGGGTCGCGCTCTCGCGGTGCGGCTCGCGCGCAGCGAGGTGGCGAGTCGCGTGCTCGCGCACGAAGTGATCCATCTCTTCGGTGGCGTGCACGTCAATCCCGACGTCGACTCGCTGATGAATCCGTCCGGGCGCTCGCTGGTGCTCGATCCCTGGAACGCGGCGATCGTCACCGCAACACGCGCACGGGTTTTTGGTCCGGGCGGAATCGAGCCGAACGTGTTGGCACACGCCGCGCTCCGCCCGCTGATTGCGGCGTATCGCGCCGCACTCGGCGCCAACGTTGCGCTGCGCAATGCCGGCGTCGTCGAAGCAATCGAAGGCGCCCACGGCTCCGCACGCGCGGCGGCACCGTTGGCACAGCAGGCGATGCAACTCGACGAGCACCTGGGCGATGTTGCGAGCCTGGTAGCGCAACTGCTGTTGCGAGACGCGCGACCCGCTGGTGCCGCGACGCTGTGGGAGACGGCGGCGCGGCTCTACGGACCGGAGACGGCGCGCGGTCGCCGCGCCCGGCAGAACGCGCGCGCGCTGGCCTCTGCTCGCCGCTGAGCATCACCGAGCGGTGACG
>JANLTC010000005.1:0-5878 GCA_031362725.1 Deltaproteobacteria bacterium
GTCGATTCGTTCTACGAGTACAGCCGCAACGTCGAACCCATGACGGGTCGTCCGCTCGACGTACACGGCGACCCGCTGTTGCCCACCCAGTCCGCCGACTCGATCCTGCGTCTGCATCCGAGCAACCGCCAGCTCTTCGACGTGATCTGCTCGGCGACCGTGGGCGTCGCGGCCTCCATCAGTCCATCGCTCGCCGACAATTGCCTGGTCGATGTCGTGAACTCGCAGGCTCTGCTGGAGGCGGTGAATCCGCTCGAGATCACGCCGGCGAGCGCGTTGACCGTGGTGCTGACCGGAAACCGGTCTGGCCGATTCGTGGCCGGTGCGCTCGCAGGGGGACGCACGCTGCCACCGGGCTCCCTGGTCGAATTGAACAGGGATCCAGGCGATGGTCCCGGCGGCGGTTTCTTTGGGCTGGACGGGCTCTCGGCGTATCTCACCGACCAGCAGGAGGGCTTGCTCGGCTGCGGACCCTTCTATGGGACGAACTGCGATGTCGAAGGTGTCGATCTGTTCAACGCCGAAGCGAGCGTGCTGATCCAGGCATTCCCGCAGTTCGAGATCGGCGGACCGGTTGCGACGCGCTTCGTGAACGGCCAGAGCGTGACGCTGCCCGGCGCACGCGGTCCGGGGAGTTCGCTCTACGATCCGCTGGTCGACGGCTGCACGAGCGTTGCGGACAGCCCGCTCTGTGCGAGTTCGAATGGCGGTCGCGGCGCGCGAACGCTCGTCGATCCGCTGACCGGCCAGCGCTTTTCCAATGAGATGGGCGCCGCGTCCTACAACTTCCTGATCCTGCTCGCGTCGCTCGGCGCAGGGGGCAGCACCGATCCCGGCTGCAACGTGGACGAGCCGTTCACCTGCCAGCTCGTGCGCGGCCTGTTCGGCATCGCCGGTGCGCGTCGCCCCGACCTTCGCGCGGGCGGCAATGGCAACTTCGGTCGGCGCGACTTCATCTGGGCGGGCGGCTCGGAGCTCCAGCTCCGCTACCTGAAGCGCAACGTGCTCGGCCTGGCGACCGATTTCGCGCACGACGGCACCGGCACCAACTGGAGTCTCGAGGGCACCTGGATCAACGGGCAGTCGTTCCCGATCGCGAGCGAGCAGCGCGGCTTCGGGAAACGCGACAGCTACAACCTGACGATCTCCGTCGACCGTCCGACCTTCATCAACTTCCTGAACCAGAACCGCACGTTCTTTTTCAACGGGCAGGTCTTCCTGCGCTACATCGACGGCTACGAAGGCAACGGCGAGTTCGGCGTGCACGGGCCGTTCACGGCGCTCGGCACGCTGTCGGTCTTCACCGGTTACTTCCAGGATCGCCTGCTACCGGGGCTGACATGGGTACACGATGTCGCGTCGTCGTCGGGCGGGGTCGTTGCACAACTCACCTACCGTTTCAGTCAGGACTTCTCGGCCACCGTCGGCATGGCGAGCTTCTACGGCGATCCGGACGAACGCGCGCTCGCCCAAAGCCCCGCCGTCCTCACCAACCAGGGCGGCGACTACAAGGCCAATCTTCGCTACGACGGCCTCTCCGCGATTGCCGAGCGCGACGAAGTCTTCCTCTCGATCCGCTACACGTTCTGAGGAGAAAGGGGACGGTCCTCGAAGTGACCGAACTGTGGACTGGAGGGACGGACCTCGCGCAGGTGTGTCCCTCAACTCCACAGCCAGTCCTCGAGGAGGACCGTCCCCTTTCTCCCCTGCCTTCCTGCTAGCGGCCGTGGGTGAGGGCGTCGACGGTGGCCATCTTGCGCAGTTGGTCGGCGTCGACGGGATTCGAGATGGTGTCATAGGACTCGCGACGCCAGCCGGAGCGGCCGCTCGCGACGTCGAGGAAGACCGCTGCGACCGGATCGAAGACTGCGACCGCGCCGCGCTCAGGCCACTCGGGATAGTTCGGAAGGTCGCCGCTCCAGCGATGCACCAGGATACCGACGTCGAGCATCAGGTGATTGGGGCGCTCCGAGATGAAGTACAGCGGCTGACCCGTCTGCCAGTCGATCCAGACGCGCACGTAGCCGACGTCCTCCACAACCTGCCGCGCGCGACCCTCGAGGACGACGGCCCAACGCACGTCCCAGCGGTCCGTCGCGACCGAGAGCCCGCTCGGTCCGTAGTTTCGATCCGGACTCACCGGGTAGCCGGGCACGTTGGCGTTGAGCGGCGCCAGGACTTCGCGCTCGCCGACGAGCCGCCACTCATATGCGTTGGGGCGGATCGCCAGACCGACGAAGCCGTGCCGCAGGTTCTCGGTGGCGGCGATCGAAAGACCGGCAGTCGGTTGGATCGAGCCGGCCGGGCCGTAGGCGTTCGATCCGAACGGGACGCCGCCGCCGCCGGCGTCGACGCCCGCGACCAGATATCGCGGCGCATAGAGTCCGTCGACCCACGAGGTCGCAGCGCGTCTCACCTTCCGCATCGTCGGCACGTAGACGAAGGTGTCGTCGGGCTCCTCGAACCGTTTTGCAGCCTTGGCGGGCCGGAACTGGCGCCAGGCGAGGTGGCGCGCGTCGAATGGCTCGTCGAATCTTCCACCAGCGACCCACGCGTTGTTGCCGCCCGCGGCAGCTTCGTAGCCGCTCTCGGGCAGATCGGCGCGGTGCGACGTCCGGATGAAGAAGAAACTTCCCGAGTAGGTCTGCGCGGTGCCGAGCCCGTTCGGCAGGTCGAAGATGCGGAAGCTGCCGACCGCACCCGCGCCGCGATCGCGCTCTTCGAAGTTCCACGCCCACTTGACCGCAGCGTCGGGTGCCTTCATGTCGATCGACTCGGCCGGGAACGGCCGGCCCGCCTGGTAGCCGAGCAGATTGCCATCTTCGTCGACGCGCGCCTTGCCAGCGTGTTTCGCGGTCGCGGTCTGGTAGGCAGCGGAGGGCGGGTAGTCGCGATGGCAACCGCCGATCTCGAGCCGCATTCCCTCGTAGAAGAACGTCTCGCGGTTCTTCCAGAGTTCTGGCGGCAGCAATTGGTGGAGCACCAGCAGGTCGCTCATGGCGACGGTCTGGCCCTCTTGAAGCAGCGGCGCGACGGCGTCCTCGCTCGCCGTGGATCCCTCCGCTCGCGCGATCTGTGGGCAGGTGCCCGGCGCGGGTGGACCGGCCTGCGCGATCGCATACGGCAGCAGCGCGATCCCGAACGCGATCCCACACGATCCGACCCGAGCCCATCGTTGCATCCGAGCGGATCGCGTCACGTTTGCTGTCCCCTTGTCTCGCCGGTTGCGGGCGCTGGCGACCGCTATCGTAACGACGACATCGCTCTGCCGGGAGGTTGTGTCTGCGCCGCTCGATCGGATTGCCGCTGACGATCGGCATCGTTCTGGTGCTGCTCGCGCTCACGCTAGCGGTTGGCTGGAACATTCTCGTCGTCCGCGGTGTTGGCGACGTTCGGCAGGTGGCCGAGCGGCTCTCGAATACGCACTGGGTACTGCTCTCGCTCGGCTCGCTGTTCTACGCGCTGCTGATCGCCGGTCTCACGCTGCTGTGCGCGTGGCTCGTCCGCGAAATGCGCCACAGTCAGCGCCAGCAGGCGTTTCTCGACGCGGTCACGCACGAGATGAAGACGCCGCTCGCGTCGCTGCGGCTCTACCTGGACACGCTCGATCGTCACGACCCCGATGCGGCGCAACGCGCCCAGTTCCTCGGCCGGATGCGCCAGGATGTCGCACGGCTCGAACGCACCGTCGATCAGGTGCTCGCCGCTGCACGCGCCGAACGTGCCAGGCGTCCGCGCCGCGAGCCGATCGCGATCCGCGAACTGCTCGAAGCCTGCGCCCACGATGTGCGCGACCAGTACGATCTGTCGCCCGAATCGCTGCGCCTCGACGTCGACGGCGATCCGGTCGCGCTCGGCGAGTTCCAGGAGCTCTCGCTGGTGTTTCGCAACCTGATCGACAACGCGGTCAAGTACTCGGGACTGAAGGTGGACGTGCGGGTGCGCGCGGCGGCCGATCCCGACGGCGGCGTGCGCGTCGAGATCGACGATCGCGGCGTCGGCATCCCCCGCCAGGAGCTGCGTCGGATCTTCCAGCCGTTCTATCGCGCCGGCGTCGAAGCGCAGCGCCGCGTCAAGGGACTCGGCCTCGGCTTGTTCATCGTGCGTTTCCTGGTACGTCGTCAGGGTGGCAGTGTCGAGGCGCAGAGCGCCGGGCCGGGACTCGGCTCGCGCTTCGTCGTGAGATTGCGCGTCGCTAGTTCGCAGCAGTCGCCGGTGCGCAGCGCACCGCTCGCGGCGCCGTAGCCACGCGTGTCCCGGATCCTCGTCGTCGAGGACGAGAGTCACATCGCGGAAGGTCTGCGCTTCAACCTCGAAGCGGAGGGTCACGAGGTCGAAGTCGCGCCCGACGGCCGCGCCGCGAGCGATGCGCTGCTGGGCGGCTCGCGTCGTTTCGACCTGGTAATCCTCGATCTGATGCTGCCCGAGATGAGTGGCATCGAGGTCGCGCGCCGCGTGCGTGCCGCGGGCAACTTCGTGCCGATCTTGATGCTCACCGCCAAGGACGACCCAGGCGACGTCGTACGCGGCATCGAGGAAGGCGCCGACGACTATCTGACGAAGCCCTTCGTGCTCGACGAGCTGCTGGCCCGCGTGCGCTCGCTGTTGCGCCGCCGCCGCTGGGACGCGCCGGGCGACGCCGCTCCGCGCACGGCCACGTTCGGCACCGTGACGGTGGACTTCGACCGCTTCGAGCTGACGAGTCCGCGTGGCACGATCGAACTCACCACGCGCGAGGCCGCGCTGCTGCGCGCACTCGTCGAGCGCGAAGGCCGCGCCGTGCCACGCGGCGAACTGCTCGAAGTCGTCTGGGGACTGCGGCCCGAGACCAAGACGCGCGTCGTCGACACCTTCGTCGCGAGGCTGCGGCGCTACGTCGAGCAGGATCCGGCGAACCCGGCGCACATCCTGTCCGTGCGCGGACATGGCTACAAGTTCGTCCGCGATCCCGCGTAGCGAGCCAAAGGCGAGCGGCGAGGTTCATGAGGCCGCTTGGGCGCTTGCCTCGCGCAGTCGCGGGCGCGAAGCTCCGAACATGAGCGAGCCTCTTCGCTGGCATGTGCGGCCCCAGCTGTGCGATCCGCTGCTCGTGCTGTCGTTCGAGGGTTGGAATGACGCCGGCGAATCCGCCACGACCGCGGCTCGTTACCTCGCCGACCTGGTCGGCGCCGCCCCGCTCGCCGAGATCGATCCCGAACTCTTCTTCGACTTCAGCGTGCGGCGGCCGACCGTCACGGTCGAGGACGGCGTCGTCACCGACTTCGAGTGGCCGCTCTCCCGCTTCCTGTACGCCTCCGCCGACGAGACCCACGAACTCGTGATCGGCATCGCGATCGAGCCGCATCTGCGCTGGCAGCTCTTCGCCGATCAGGTGCTCGCGCTCGTCGATCAACTCCAGGTACGCAGGACGGTGATGCTCGGCGCCTATCTGGCCGACGTGCTCTACTCGCGCCCCGTCGGCATCACGGCCGTCGCGAGCGATGCCGCCGTGATCGACCGCCACGGCCTCGAACCCACCCGCTATGAAGGCCCCACCGGCGTCATCGGCATGCTCGGCTACATGCTCCGCGAACGCGGCGTCGAGGTGCTGGCGCTGTGGGCGGGCCTGCCGCACTACATCAACGTCACGCCCAATCCGCGCGGCGCGCTCGCGCTGCTGGAACGCGCCGAACCGATCCTGGACGTGAAACTCGACCTCGACCCGCTGCGTGCCGCCGCGCGAGACTGCGAACAACGCATGTCCCAGATGGTCGCCGAAGACCCCGAGCTCAACGAATACGTGCGCGAACTGAAGCGCCGCGAATTCGCGCAGTAGCCCGCGCTCCCCTCCGACACCACGGTGCAGCGAGGCGCGGGGGGACCCAGGGTCCCGCGCGCA
>JANLTC010000075.1:0-4507 GCA_031362725.1 Deltaproteobacteria bacterium
CGTCGGCGAGCGAGCCGAGCCCCAGCAACGCGGCGAAGAGCTTCGAGCTGGAGAGACGCTTCATGCTGTACTTCGCGCGCGCGCCCGCCGTGCTGCGAGGCCGACTGCCAGGATCGCCGTGATCGCCGCGGCCTCCGAGTCGGGCTCGGGAATCACGTGGATCGACGCGTTCAGCACCTCGCCGTTGTGCGGGTTGGCTCCGACCGTCCACTCGCCGGGCCAGACCGGGACGAAGTAGAAGGCGACCGGCGAGTGCGGGAAGAGGGTCTGCTGCGAGTAGGCAGCACCCCACGGATCGGTGACGGTGACGTCGATGCTGTCGGTCGCCGTCGCGGGATTCACGACGACACCGACCGGCTCGCCCTCGGGTACGGAGATTCCCGAGCCGATCGCGCCGCCCTCCCAGAACGGGTTGATCCCCGCTTCCAGCGGCTGCGGATCGTTCGGGTTCGTTCCTGCCACCGCCTCGTCGGCGTTGCTGATTCCGTCGCCGTCGATATCGGGATCGCAGGCGGTGCCGATCCCGTCGCCGTCGTCGTCTTGCTGCGCGGGATTGAAAACGGGGGGCTGGCAGTTGTCGACGAGATCGCTGACGCCGTCGTTGTCGGCGTCTTCGGGATCCGGATCACACCGATTGCCGAAGGCATCGCCGTCGGAGTTCTCCTGACCCGGGTTGGGCTGATTGGGGCAGTTATCTGCTGCGTTCAAGACGCCGTCTGCATCGCGGTCGGGATCGCAGACGTTCCCCAGGCCGTCGACATCGAGATCGTCCTGGGACGTGTTGCTGTCGTCCGGACAGTTGTCCTCTTCGTCGGCTACCGCGTCGTTGTCACGGTCGGTGTCGCACGCATCGCCGCGACCATCGCCGTCGAAGTCTTCCTGCCCCGCGTTCGCATCGTTCGGGCAGTTGTCGTCGCCGTCTAGCCAACCATCTCCGTCGCGGTCGCCGAACACGTTGAAGCTTGTGCTAGTGCTGCGCAGCTCGGTGGTGAGGGTCACCCGGTATACGCCCGGCTGCGACGAGTCGCAGGCGCGCTCGAAATAGGGACCCGGCCAGCCGATCGAGAAACCGTCGTCGATCGGCGTCACGTCGATGGCGTGGTCGACGGTGCCATCCGGACACTCGACGCTCAGCGCCGTCGCGGGGTCACCGGGATAGATTCCGGATGCTTTGAGCAATGTGGTGCCGCCGACCGGTATGGAACTCGGAATCGGACTCACCCCGAGGTACCCGAGAACGGTGAAGGGCACGTCGATGTGGTAGCGCGTGAACAATCCCGAGCCGTCGGACCGGTTGTAGCTGAAGGTCGCGACGTAGGATCCGGGCTTGCTCAGGGTCCGGCAGCCGGGGATGGAGTTCGTCCAGCCGGGCCCCGGGAAGGGCAGCTCGTAGGAACGGCCGAACGGCGTACCGCTCCCGCCCAGGATGGTGCTGTTCGTGCACGGGCCGTTGAAATGGAGGCCGGCGAAATTCTCCGCGCCGTCATAGGTGTTCGGCCAGTCTCCCAGCTCGGTCGTGACGGAGAAGACGATCGTTCCACCGACCGCAACCTCGTCCGGCGCGAGCGTGAACGTCGCTGCGTGGGCGTCTGCGAGCAGGCCCAGTGCGAGGGGGATGGCGAGCAGGGTCGAGGCAGCAGCGGCCGCGGGTCGAGTCAGCGGACACCTCCGTCGACGCCGATACTACGCTCCCCAGCGTCGCGCCTGTCCGATCATTATCTGATCCTAGGCGCCGAGGTCGCGTGCGAGGCCCCGGGCCCGCGCCAGCAGCGGCACGTCGGGCTCGCCCTCGAAGCCCGCGAGGCGTTCGGCCAGCAGCGCGCGGGCCTCCTCGCGGCGGCCGTTGCCGGCCTGCAGGCGCGCCAGCTCGGTCGCCGCCTGGAGCGCGGCCATGCCGAGGCCACGCTCGGTGGCGAT
The DNA here is from genome assembly GCA_031362725.1 of Deltaproteobacteria bacterium. Lineage (GTDB taxonomy): Bacteria > Myxococcota_A > UBA9160 > UBA9160 > PR03 > PR03. The sequence continues at coordinate 1,918 of JANLTC010000075.1, forward strand.
CGCGAGGGCGCGCGCGAGGTCCTGCTCTCTCTTGCGCGCAGCAGGTGGAGGCCCGGCAGCTGATGGTGCTCGCCGGAAGCCGCCACCGCCTCGAACGCCTCCCCAGCTGCGCCAGTGCGAGATCGCGCAGCCCCTGCTCCGCGAGCGCCGCGACGAAGAGCGCGCGCACGCCGGTCACGCCGGCGGCGCGCATCAGCGCCTCGAAGCCGCGATGGCTCGGGAGTCGCTCGGCGTGGGCGAGCGCCATCGCTTCCTCGGCGCACGCCGTCGCACGCGCGGGCTCCTCGGCGGTCAGGTGAAACGCGGCGGCGTAGCAGAGCGCGAACACCAGGCTGTAGGCGTGCTCGGAACGCCGCCCGAACGCGACCGCCTCGCCAATGAGCCGCTCGGCCGCGGCGACGCGGCCGAGGTACCAGAGATTGAAGGCGCCGACGACCGCCGCGTCGACCGCGACGTCCTGCCCGACCCATTCACACAGACCGGCGTGCGCGACCGGGTCGTAGCGCGCGAGCACCTGCTCGGCATGCGCGAGCGACTCCGCGAAGCGACACTCCTTGTGGTAGCTGAAGGCGAGCGCGTCGTGCGCGAGCACCTCGAAGGCCGGCCGACCGAGCGCGCACGCGGCGGCGAGCAGCTCGTGCGCGAGCGCGAGCGCCGCCGCGGGCTCGCCCGCCTGGAAGCGCGTGTAGCAACGGCTCCACAGGACGGCGAGGCGCCGCTCGCCGTCGCCGACCTGGTCGCAGAGCTGCTGCGCACGCAGCAGGTTCGCCTCGACGGCGGGATCCGCGAAGCCCACCGGACCATAGGAAGAACAAGCGGGGTTTTTGGTCCGATAACGAGTGCGGCTCCGTCGCGGCGCCTGACGGCGGCGCACGGCGACCCCGAGCGCCGCGCAAGCGACGAGTGCCGATCCGGCGGCGTCCGGTTCCGGTGTCGCGCCGGCGAAGGCCGCGTCCGGCCTGAGCGTCGCGCCCCCAGAACCTGCTCGCCGGCACTCGGGACGCGGTCGCCCGTGCACGCTGCGTGCGTCATCCCGAATTCACAGGGTGCGTGGTGCTTGGTCGACGTCAGCTATTCCGCCGCGACCGGCAGAAGTAGTTGTCGTTGATCAACTGCCGAAGCTGCAGAGTGCGCGGCCCGTCGCCGCCCTCGCTCGAGGGCTACCGCCCCCCGCGGCGGAGCCCGCCCTTCTATCGCCCCGGCGCACGCACGTTGCGCTACGACCTGGAAGAGCTCCTCAGCTGGCCCAAGCGCGAGCGCCTTCTTTCGACAAACGACACCGGACCCGGACGCCCGAGGTCGGTCGCGAGCCGCGCGCTCAGCAACTCGGCCGCCTCGCGCTTCGCGTCGTCAAACAAGAACGCGTAGCGCTTCGTAGTCGCGACCTGGGCGCGGCCGAGCAGCTGCCCCACGGTTTCGAGGCTCAAACCAATCGACGCACCAGCGCTTGCCGCCGTGCGGCGAAGATCATGCAACCGCACATCGCCGAGCCCCGCTCGGGATCGGATGCGACGCCAAGCTTTGTTGAGATTGAAGAGTGGCGCATCGGCGCATCGGCCGGGGATCACATAGTCCGACTCCCCGTGATTGAGACTGAGCACCAACTCATACGCAGCATGGCCAAGCGGGATCTCCTTCGCACCCGTCTTCGAGTCGGGAAGGCGCAGGCACCGCGTCTCCGTGTCGACGTCTTCCCAGCGAAGCGAGAGGATCTCCCCGACCCGCGCGCCCGTGAGCAGCAACAAGCGAATCGCTGCCGTTGCGGCTTGCGTCTCGGAGCCGTCGCGCTCGGATTCGTCGAGCGCCTGGCCGAGTCGAGCGGTTTCCTCGCGGGTGAGGAAGCGCCGCCGCGCTCGCTCTCGGTAGCGCTCGAGATGTCGGCACGGGTTCGAGCCGTCCGGCCGAAGGCCCCAGCGCTCGGCGAGGTTGAACATCTTCGAGAGCAGCGACGCCACCCGGTTGGCGGTGGTCGGGGTTCCCCGCAGCGCATGATGGAGCGCGGCGAGATCAGTGCGGTTGACCGCCTCGAGCGCGACCTTCCCGAGCTTGGGCAGGATGTGGATGCGCAGCAGCAGCCGATCATTCCGGAGCGAAGCGGGCTTCTTCCGCACCTCGGCATGCTCGGTGAGATAACGCGCCGCGAGGTCGGCGACACTGATCGACGCTCGCCGCTCCTCATCGCGAGTGGCTGCGGGGTCGGCGCCTTCGGCAACCTTTCCGAGTGCGGTCCGCGCGCGCCTGCGCGCCTCGTCGACGGTGAGCACACCGTGCGGGCCGATCAGCATCCGCCGCGTTCGCCCCTTCACGCGAAACTGAACGACGTAGGCGCGGCGTCCGCTCGGGTAGATGCGCACGCCGAAGTTCGCGACGTCGTCGTCCCACTCGAAGTGCTCGCCCTTCTCCGGGACGGGCAACGCCTCGACGCTTCGCTTGGTGAGCCGCATGACTTCGCTCCGAATCAGCACTTTTATCAGCGGGCCGTTCCGGAAGCACTCCGGAAGCACTTCGACGCGAATCGGAGCGTAGCGGTGCGAAGCAGTGCGCGAAACGCGAACGGCTTCAATCCGGCAAATAGATCGCGAATTCGAGG
>JANLTC010000108.1:0-2248 GCA_031362725.1 Deltaproteobacteria bacterium
CCGGGCGTCAGGTTATTCGGCTGTCAGGTTATTGAGGGAATCGTGCGGCGCCGCGCGTTCGTCAGAACAACCTGACAGAAATAACCTGACGCCCGGCACCTGGCGCGTCATTCCTTCTTCAGCGGGCGCTCGAAGGACGCGTCGAGCAGCGCCTGATTGATGCCGTAGATCTGCTGGCCGCCGGCGACGTAGAGCACTTCGCCGGTCACGTAGCTCGCCGCATCCGAGGCGAGGAATACGACCGCGTTGGCGACTTCGTCGGGCCGCCCGAAGCGCGGGATCGGCTGCGTGGTCGGCAGCGTCGCGGTGTTGGTGTCGTAGCCGGCGGCGTCGAACGCGCGCGTCGCGACCGGCCCGGGCGCGACGCAGTTGATCCGCACCTGTGTGCCCCATTCGTAGGCGAGCGTGCGGGTCAGTTCGAGCACGCCGGCGCGCGCCGCGGACATGTGCGCGAGGCCCGGGAAGCCGCGGCCGATCACCGCGATCACGTTGACGATGCTTCCGCCGCGGCCGTCGAGCATCTGGTTGCCGAAGACCTGGATCATGTTCCAGGTGCCGGTCAGGTTGAGATCGACCACCGCGTGCCAGCCCTTCGGCTTGATCGCGCGCGCCGACTGCGGGAACTGCCCGCCCGCGTTGTTCACCAGCACGTCGACCTGGCCGCCGAAGAGTTCGCCCGCGCGCAACGCCAGCGCTTCGACCGATTCGCGCTCGCGGATGTTGCAGGTGGCGACCTCGACGCGACGGCCGGTCGCAGCGCGGATCTCGGCGGCGGCTTGCTCGAGCGGTTCGATGCGGCGCGCAGCGAGGAACAAGTCCGCACCCGCCTCCGCGAGCCCCTGCGCGATTGCGCGACCGATGCCGGTGCCGCCGCCCGTCACCAGCGCAACCTGCCCGGCCATCAGGTCGGGTGCAAAGATGCGTCGCGGCGGCGGCGCCGCGCAATTTCGCATCATCGCGTGACGAAGATCGGCGACGACCAGGCGCGTTCTTCGCTGGTCGCGAGGCAATCGTCCGAAGCGGGGGTGCGGTAGTCGCCGTAGCAGGGGTTCACGTCGATGCAGCGTCCCTTGTCATCGCGCGTGCAGCGTTCGAGGCCGGCGTTCACCGTCATCGTCGGCTCCTGGATTGCGCGCACGTAGTAGAGCACCTCGCGGCCCTCGGCGACGTAGTCGGGATCCTCGAATTCGACGCTGCAGCCGTCCGAGTCGCCCGCGCACGGAATCGTCCGCCACGGATCCTGGATCAGCGGGCCGACCGGCTCGTCGGGGGAGAGGCGCGGGCGGATGCGCACGACTTCGATGCGCGTGATGCGGCGGCGCTCGTCGGTCGGGTTGTAACACTCGCCGCGGCAGAGCCGCTCGAGGCGATCGGCCGAGAGCCCTTCGAGCGAAGACTCCGGGCAGCCTTCGGCTTGTTTCAGCGCGCCGGCCGCGCGGACCCGGAAGCGCGGCGCCTCGGCGAGCTTCGTGCTGTTGCCCATCGACACGGTTCCCTGCTTGGCATTCAGCAGGTCGAACCACAGCAGGATCCGGTCGCCGCTGGTTCCGTACACCGAACGCTGTTGCAGCGCATCCCAGATCGCTCCGCGCGAGCGGCCTTCGGCGTGCACCGCGACGAGGCCGCCGGTCAGGAAGAACGACGCCTGGCGCTCGAAGTCGAGCACCTGGAAGTTCTGCAGCTTGGTACGCTCGGGGTCGAAGGCGACCGACTCGGGCGTCTTCTCGCGCGCGATGCCGGCGTTCACGCGGTCGTACCAGGTTGCGTCGCGGGCGCCGCGGGCTTCCGTGTTCGGGATGCGGTCGTATTCCTTGTAGCCAGTCCCGGGCCGCGCGCTGTGGTTGTCGCTCGACGCGATGAAGCCGAAATGAAATCGCATGGGGTCGACCGATTGCTGATCCGAGTTCGACAGCGCCATGATGTACTGGACGCTGCTCTTCGGGCGGTAGTTGAAGGCAGGCAGGAAACAGTCGGGGCAGCTGCCGCAGCTGTTCCAGTCTTCGACCTGCGCGCCGGGTACCGTCAAGCGACCGCGCACGCCGGCCGCGACGAAGTTCGTGCGAGCCGTCTCCACGCGCTGCTCGCACACCGCAGCGCTCGCGTCTTCACAGCGGTCGCGGATGATCTCGCCCGCCTGCCAGCAGCACGGCACGTAGGGGCCCTGCGGCTCGGGACAGACGGCGTTGCCGGATGCGTCGAAGCTCACCTCGCGGACCGCGCGCGGGTGTGGCCGCGGCACGAACGCGGC
>JANLTC010000110.1:0-20662 GCA_031362725.1 Deltaproteobacteria bacterium
AGGCGTAGGCGGCCGGCAGGTCGAGATCGATCTGCCGGTAGAACGACTGCTTGCCGAGCGCCTTCGAGAAGGTGCTCCCGCGCGTCGCACGAGTGAGTAGGACACGCGTTTCGCTTGCCACCGCGGCATCCGCAACGACGCGGTTCACGAGGCCCCAGCCGAGTGCGGTTGGCGCATCGATCGCGTCACCGGTCGCGAGCATCTCGAAGGCGTGTTTGCGACCGACCGCGCGTGCGAGCGCCACACCGGGCGTCGTGCAGAACCAACCGCCGCGACCGCCCGGCACCTGGAAGCGCGACGACTCGCCCGCAACCGCGAGATCGCAAGTCGCAACGAGCTGGCATCCGGCCGCCGTCGCGAGGCCGGCGACCTGCGCGATCACCGGTTGCGGAATCGCCTGGATCGCCTGCATCAGCTCGGAGCAAAGCAGCAGCAGCCGGCGCATCTCGTCGAGCCGACGCCCCTGCATGTCGGCAAAGTCGTGACCCGCCGAGAACACGGGACCCTCGGCGGCGAGGATGGCGCCGCGCGCCGCGCCGCTTCCGATCGTCGCGAAAGCGTGTAGCAGCTCTCGCAAGTGCGGCTCCGAGAGCGCGTTGCGGCGCTCCGGGCGACGCATCGTCACGACGGCGAACTCGTCTTCCTGCGCGAGCGAGATGAATTCGTATTCCATGCGCGCAGAATACCGCGCAAGGCGCGGCGCGCGTCAGCCCGAATCCGGCTCGGGGCGCGCGCTCCGGTAGAACTCGAGGAGGCGCTCGCACTGTACCGGCGAGAGGTCGAAGCGAAGCATCGCCTGATCGAGCAGCGCGGCGATCGGCGGCGGCGGCTTCTCGAGAAGTCGATCCGAGATCCAGCGCACCGCACGACGCGCGTTCTCGCCTTCGGGAAGCAGGTCGGTCATCGCGGCCTCGCGAGCGGCGCATCGGCGCGACCGTGTACGAGCGGCAGATCGAGATAGCTGAGGATCCCCGGCGCGGCGCGGCAGACGAATGGAATCGCCGACACGCAGTGGATCGCCGTCGCGACCATACCCGGATTCCGTTGCTGAGCCGCGCGCATGTCGGTCGGGTGCAGACCGTGGAACGTGACCTTCGCGGGCGGGTCGCCGTTGATCTCGATCTCGAAGCGCTCGCGCTCCGGGCCAAAGCTCCACGGCGGATCGAGATGCGCTTCGCCCATCAGCCAGTTCACCGCGGCGGTCACGACCGGCTCGCCGCGCACGGTGCCCTGCCAACTGAAGCGCTGCGCCGCGACGGTGCCGGGCGCGATCGTTCCCACCGGCGATTCGATCGGCGCGGTCGCAACGGCCATCTCGTGATGCGTGCGCGTTTCCGGATCGAGATCGAAGCCGAGCGCGAACGCGATCATCCGGATCGACTGTTCGAAGCCGCCGCCGAGGATGCGCAGCATCGGGCTCCTCGCCGCCTCTTCCGGGGATTTTCCGAAGAGCATCACGTCGCGCACCACGTTCACCGCGGCGTAGCTGCGGATGTCGGAGAATTCTTCCGCGCGCACGTGGCGGATGTTGCGCGACAGCGCCGAGATCATCAGCGGGAAGCGCTCGGTGATGCCACCCGGGTGGATGCCCGTGCCGTGCAGTGTCACGCCGCCGCGCCGGCAGGCGGTCTCGAGTTCGGCGGTCGTCTTGCTGCCTCGATCGGGGAAGAACCAGCCGAGCGGCGTCACGACGTTCTTGCCGGACTCGAGCATCCGGATCACGTCTTTGGGCTTTCCCATCAGCGGGCTGTAGAGCACGCAGTCGGCGTCCATCGCGAGCAGCGCATCGACGTCGCTGGTCGCGCGCACGCCGATCTCCGCGATCCCGACGATCGCACCGACGTCGCGGCCCGCCTTCTCGGCGGAGTGCACCCAGCAGCCGACCAGCTCGAGGTCCGGGTGCGAGACGATGCCTTCGATGGCGGCGCGGCCGAGATTCCCGGTCGCCCACTGGATCACGCGGTACCGCATTCGAATCGCTCTCCTGTGCGCGATCGCGCGGCGGGCAGTCTACGCCGGGATCCCCGCGAGACGGGAGCCGAAGCTGAGGAAATCCTGAGAATCAGGGGCTCCCAGCGCGGGCTATAAGGGGGACATCATGCGACGAATCTACGCCCGACGGATCGCGCTCCCCTTCGCGCTCGCCGCTGCACTCATCGGGGTGCCGCGCGCCGTCGCGAACCTCCCCGACGAACCGGATTTCCCGTTCGTCCAGCAGAGTGACGAGGACGAGTACTTCATCCACTTCACGAATCAGGGCAGCGACGCGCTCTCGATCCTGCAGGCGCAGCAGGCCGCCGATGCGCTCGCGCGCGACGGCAATGCCATCTCCGGCTATCCGAAGGGTTACCACGACGGCTATCTCGCTCTCGGCTTCCTCGCGCCGTACTTCAGCGGCGATCGCGACGTGTACTACTGGGACTGCAAGGTTCTGGGCGACCCCGACTGCAAGGGCTGCGACAACGGCCAGGCCTACTCGCAGCGGATCAACGCGCCGACCAGCGTCTACTCGGCACTCGTGAACGTCGACGCTTCTTCCGCATCCGAGCAGTGCAACCGGATCATGCTCGGCCACGAACTCTTCCATCACGTCGAGTTCGGCTACGTGAACGAGGCGTCGGGTGGCGACGACTCGGGCTGCGGTCCGTGGCCGGCGGCCGCGTGCGAGGGTCACGCGCGCATGCTGCAGGACCACATCTATTCGGACGTCGACGTCGCGATCTCCGGCGGCTGCCTCGCCACCCAGAGCGCCGCCGCGAACTACCTATCGGATCCCAGCGGCACGCTCTGGGAGTACAGCTACGACACCGCGCTGTTCTGGAAATACCTCGCCCAGCGCTACGGGGACATGCAGACCGAACCCACGGCCGGCGCCGACTTCATCACGCAATGGTGGGAGAACGCGATCGACGACTACGACACGCCCGACATCATCGAGCTGACGCGCGAGACGATCGAGGACTTCGGTGGCACCGGCGTGGACGCCGCATTCCACGACTTCACGATCGCGAACATTGCGAAGGACTACGACCTCTCGTTGTTGTCCGCTTCCAATCAAGCGCGTTGGTCCTACAAGGACGAGGAGCAGGGGTTTGCGCAGGACGACTACGGCTCGCTGCACTTCTTCTTCGACCCGGAGATCTCGCCCGGCCATCCCTTCACGTCGGGACTCGGACCCGACCAGTACGGAACGGTGTACGCACAGACCCGCGTTGGCGAGTGCCCGATCGGCTCGGTGATCCGCTTCACCGCCGAACAGGACGAAGTCGAACTCGCGTTGATGAGCCTGCTGATGATCCGCGGCGATCAGGTCGTCGAGGTCCGCAAGAAGGTCGGCACCAGCTGGAACATCGCGCGCACCCAGCCGCTCCCGCGCTACGGCCGCTGGATCGCGCCGGTTGCCGGTCTCAGCGACGACCTCAGCGTGGACATCGAGTTCCGCTGCTCGAACTCGACGACCGGGTTCCCGATCACCGGGAAGCCACGTCCGACTCACGGTGGCGAGGTGAACGACTTCGCGATCGTGCCGGTGGACGTCGACGTCTTCGATCCCGACGGGCCGATCCCTGGACTCCAGCCGGAGGACTTCGTGTTGTCGATCGGCGAGCCACCCGCGCAGATCGCGGCGCCGGTGCGCGGCGTGATCGAAGGCGCCGGCCGCTACCGCTTGCTCGTCGAAGTGCCGCCGGGCGTCGGCGCCGGCAGTCATCCGCTGCAGGCGAGCGTCGGCTCGAGCGCCGTGTCCGGCGACGACGCGATCTTTCGCGGTCCGCGCCTGCCCGATCAGATCGTGCTGCTCGATCGCTCGTCGTCGATGGGACAATCGGCCGGCACGCAATCGCGACTCGACACCGAGCGCCGCGCGGCTTCGTTCTACGTGAGTCTGCTCGGCGCCGGTGTCGGCGCTGCGATCGGCAGCATGGCGATCGACGGTGACGACGAGGCCGCGATCGAGATCCCGCTCGGCGTGACGACCGACGCGCGCCGCACTGCGCTGCGCGCCGCGATCGCTGCGATCGGACCACCGCAGGGAACGACGCCGCTGGGCGACGCGCTGTTGCTCGCCGCCGACGAATTCGACGCGAACGGCGCGACGAATCAGGAGCGTCACATCGTGCTGATCTCGGACGGCGCCCAAGGCGGCGGGATGGGCTGGGACAGCATTGGAGTTCTCGGTGCCGGGAACTACGTCCACGCCGTCGCGCTCGGCGAAGACGCCGATCAGGGATTGCTGCAGCAGATCGCGTACGAAACCGGCGGCTCGTACGAGTACGTTCCGGTGCCGATTCCGTCGCTCGGCTTCGCGAACGCGCTGGCCGATGCGCTCGCACGCATCGCCGAGCGCGCCGCGGGCCGAGCACGCGTCGCCGAGTTCGAGGGTTCCCTCACGGGCTCCGCCGTCTTCAACACCCGCTTCACGATCGCGGAGACAGGACTCCATGACGCCAGGATCGCCTTCCACTGGGAGAGCCCCGCGGCGGACATGAACGTCGTCGTCATCCGACCCGACGGGAGCGTGGTGCAGAACGGTGTTGGCGGCGATCGCGTCTTCCACGAAGCCACGCACGTGGTGCAGCAGCTCGCGACGCTCGAAGCCGGTACCTGGCAGATCCATGCGACGAGTCTCGCGGGCCAGCCGGTCTTCGTCGGCTCGGCGTCGGCGCGAACAGGCGACGGCGCCTACTTCATCACGTCGGTGCAGCATCGCGTTACGCCGCCGCCCGTCAGCGGCCGCGCGGGCGCCTTCGCAGCGCAACTCCCGGTCGCGATCGCCACGGCGCTGGAGGACGCCTCGGGTCCGATCGAGAACGCCAGTGTCGAGGTCGAGATGGTGCTGCCCGAGCTGGACGACGAGGTGCTGGTTGCCTTCGACCACGGCGAAGTCGACGACGATCGCGCGGGCGACGGCGTCTACACGGCGCTCTTCCACGCCACCAACGCCTTCAGCGCGACGGGACTGCCCGACGAGATCGGCACCGGATCGCCCGGCTCGTATCGCGTGCACGTCGCCGCGAGCGGAACCGACAACAGCGGCCACGCGTTCCGCCGCGTTTCCGAGAGCGCCTTCTGGGTGGGCCTCGGCGACGCGGTAGACGGCGATGGCGACGGTCTCCTCGATCGTTACGAGGCGCTCCATCGATGTCTCGTGCCGCGTGAGAACGACACGACGAGTGACCCCGACGGCGACCAGCTCGGCGCCAGTGTCGAGCAGCTGCGAGGCACCGACCCGTGTCGCTCGGACAGTGATCGTGGCGGCGAGAACGACGGCTCTGAGATCGCGCGCGGCGGAAACCCGCTCGATCCCCGCGACGACTTGCTGCCCGCGCCGGGCTACTTCGCGCTCGTGACGCGCGTCTCGGAACACGTCGACGACGACCCGCGTTTCGTACCGCGCCCGCTCGCGAACCTGCTGCGCATCCCTTCGGCACCTGAATACGCCGTCGTGAAGATCGAGCGGCGCGGCAGCCCGACGGCGCCGTGGATCACGCGAGCGCAGGTCGATCCGCGCGCGCTGGGCGGCGCATTCGCCGACGAGGGACTTCCGGAAGGCGTCACCTTCGCGTACCGGATGCGCGGCATCGATGCGTCGGGACACGAGAGCGCCGTGAGTCGCATCGTCGAAGCGACGGTCAAGCAGGATCCGCTCGCGCCGATCGGCGCGCTCCGCATCGATACACCCGCGCCGCGCACCGACTCGTCTGCGATTGGCGCCCTCCCCGAACTCTACGCGGACGCGCCGCTCGGCATGCAGATGAAACTCTGGTGGGCCGACGAAGTCGCACCGCGCAGCTGGGAAGCGTTCGCGGCGCAGCGGCTCGTCGCGGTCGATGCGGTCGTCGAGCCGACGCTGCGCACGTTGCTGTTGCAGCTCCGCGATGCGGCGGGAAACGAGTCGCTCCGCTACGCCGACGCGATCCTGGTGTACCCACCGAACGCGCTCGGTTCGGTGCGGGGATCGGCCTTGCGCCGCGACGGAAGCGCAGCGGGTGGCGTCGTCGTCCAGCTGCCGGGGCTCCCCGGCGACGCCCCGGTCGTGACTGCCGCCGATGGCAGCTTCGAAGTCGTGGATCTCGCGCCGGGAACCTACGACCTCGCGCTCTTCGACGGCACGCACACGACGACGCTTCCAAATGTTTCCGTGGTGGCCGGATCGCCGACGCAACTGGGCACGCTGCTGGTTCCGGAGCCGGATGCGCTCGCGCTCGGCGCGGCGGCGCTGCTCGCGCTGCGAGCGGTCGCGAGAAGGCGCAGCGAGCGCTAGATCCGCAACAACACCGCGAATGCGGGCTCGCCAGTCGCCGCCGCGACGGCGCGCGCGTACAGCAGGACCTGCTCTTCATGGACCCCGCGCGAGGTTTCCCATTCGCGATCGGTCTTGAAGTCCACGACGGCCCACGCACCGTCTTCGCGGAAGGCGAGATCGACGACTCCTTCCGCGAGGCTGCCGTCTCCGAGCCGCAGCCACACGGGCGTCTCGCGCCGAAGGTCGCCGTGCGCTGCAGCCGCCGCCGCGCGGCGCAGCAGCGGATGCGCGAGCGCGGCGGCCACCGCATCGTTCGACGCGATGATTTCCTCGTCGGTCGCGCCGACGATGCGCCCCTGTTGCCGTGCGAGCGCGCGCAACGCGGCGGGCTCCGCGGCCTCGAGATCGACGACGGCGAGAATCGCATGGACGAGCGCACCGAAGCGGCGGCCGCCCGGCCGGTCGCGGCGCGCAACGTCGACTTCGTGCACGACGACGTCCCGGCTCGACGCTTCCGCGGGCGATGGCGCGGAATCCGCGGCGATCGCCGTCACCGTGCGTGCCCGCAGCGACTCTTCCGTGCCGCGCGCGATCGCCAACTCGTGCGCGGAGCGCCACGCCTGCCACGCGCGCACGCCCTCTGCCGCGACGACGCCCTCGACGTCGGCGTCGAGAATCTTCTGCTGGCGCAAGCCCGCAGTGGGCTCGCGATCCTGCGCGAGCAGCTGCGGATCCCACCACACGACGCGATGGGAGCCATACGCCGGACGGTGAAGACCCGGCGCGACCGACGCCGCCGCGGCGACGCGCGCCGCCTCGGGTCGCGCTACGACGGAGTCGTCGCCGAACGCAGGACAACCCGGCGCGAGATCCGGATTGCGTCGCGCGTCCCACTCCGGGTGGAGCGCAGGCATCAGCACATCGAGCCAGCCTTCTTCGGCAGTCTCGTCGCGCGGATCGCCGATCACCGGCACCACCAGTAGATCTCGTGCGCGCGTCGCCGCGACGTAGGTGAGGCGCACCGCTTCCTCGCGATCGCGACGGGCTTCGAGAGCGTGGGCTTCGATGAGCTCGCGCGGCGCACAGCCGGCGATCGCTTCGGCCCACAGAACGCGCACCGGATCGATGTGGCGCGTCGGCGGCTCGCGCGTGGCGCGGCAGGTGGGATCGCACAGGATCACCACCGGGAACTCGAGACCCTTGGCGCGGTGCACGTTCATGATGCGCACGCCTTCGGTGCCCTCTTCGACGGCCGGCGCCTCGGCCGCCTCGCCGCTCTCGGCCTGTGCCTCGAGCGACTCGACGAACGCGCGGAACGACGCCGCTCCGTGCCGCTCGAAGCGCCGCGCCAGATCGACGCAGCGCAGGCAGTTCGCGAGCGCCTGCTCGCCGGTCGGCCAGATCGCAATGCCGGCATGCGCGCGCACCGCGGCGAGCAGTTGTGCAAGCGTCTCCGCAAACGGTCGCTGATTGCGCCGGGCGTGCAATTCCGCCAGCACCGCGAGCGCGTCGGCGACGTCGCGCTCCACCGCACCGAGCGCAGCCACATCGATTCGCCGCAGCGGATGGAACCGCCCCGCGCGCTGCCGGAACGCCAGCAGCGCGTCGTCCGCCAGCGCAAAGAGCGGCCCCCGCAGCGTCGCGAATACGCGTAGCTCGTCGTCCGGCCACTCGATCGCGCAGAGCGCGTTGCGGATCGCGAGCACTTCTTCGCGTTCGTGGAACGAACGGCCGCCGACCAGCACGTGCGGGATGCGGCGCACTTCGAGGCCGCGGACGTAGGGCCGCGTCACGTCGTCGCGATAGCGCTTGAAGCGACGGAACAACAGGCAGATGTGGCGCGGCGCAATCGCCACGCGTTCGTCCGGCCGCTCGCGCTCCGACACGGTCCAGCCGCTCTCGTGGACGAGCCATTCGACGAAGGCGCCCACCGCATCGGGCAGCGATTGCTCGATCGCGTTCTGGAAGATCTTCCCGTAGTTCCCATACGGCCGCGGCACCGGCAGCGCGACTACGCTCGGCTGATCCGTGACATCCGCGCGCACCGCTTCGAGCGGCACGTACGCGGCTTGCGAGCCGTCTGCGGCGCCCGGCATGCGCGGCGCAAATGCGGCGTTCACCGCCGCCTGGATCTGCGGGACGCTGCGGAAGCTGGCATTGAGCTGCACCACCTGTGCGCCACTGGCGGCGAGCTGCCGCTTCACCTGCTCGTAGATCGCGACGTCCGCGCGGCGGAAGCGGTAGATCGACTGCTTCGGATCGCCGACCAGGAACAGCTTGCCGGGTCGCGGCACGACGCGGCGCCAGTCGTCCTGCGCGGAATCGTCCGCGGCGAGCAACAACAGGATCTCCGCTTGCAGCGGGTCGGTGTCCTGGAACTCGTCGACGAAGAAGTGGGTGAAGCGCGCCTGCAGATCGGCGCGCACCGCCACATCGCTGCGCAGCAGATCCCGCACGCGCACCAGCAGATCGAGGAAGTCGAGCATGCCGGCGCGCTGCTTCGCGGCCTGATAGGCCTCGACGACCGGCGCCAGCTCCGCTTGCAGCAGCGGCGCGAGATCGGCGTCGGCGCGTTCGACCAGCGCGCCGAGCGCCTGCTTCGCGGCGTCGCGCTGCGCAATCACGTCGGCGGTGGGCAAGTCCCTTGCGAACGGCCGGCGCGCGCTGCCCTTCCACTTCCAGTGCACGTTGCGCGACTTCGCGAGCGCGCGCAGCTCGGCTTCGAGGCCATCGTAGTCGCGACCGCGCACCTGCTCGCGGTGGCGGAGTTCGGCGACGAAGCGCTCGATCTCGGCGAGGTTCCTCGGCAGCCAGTCGCTCGGGTTCGCCGCGCGCGCCGCCAGCGCGCCGACCGCTGCGAGCTGCGCGACGACGCCGTCGATTGCGGCGTCGCGGTCGAACGCGTCGCGACGCCAGCGGCACGTGAAGTCGCGATGATCGAGCAGCGACTTCACGGCATTCCGCAGTTCGTCGCGCGGCCCGTTCGCGCCCCGCTGGCGCCCGCGGCGCCGCAGCAAACGCCGCACGCCTTCGGGCGGAGCCTCGAGCGTGCGCTCGAACCAGGCGTCGAAGACGCGACCCAGCAGCGCAGCCTGCGCCTCTTCGTCCGCCACTTCGAAGAGGGGATCGACGCCGGCCTCGACGGGGCGCTCGTGCAACAGGTCGCTGCAGAAGCCGTGGATCGTACCGATGCGGGCGAGTTCCAACTGGCGGAGCGCGTACTCGAAGCGCGCGCGCTCCACGGCGGGGGTCGCAGCGTCCACGCGCGCGCGCTCGATCTCCGCGCGGACGCGCAGCTTCATCTCTCCGGCAGCCTTCTCGGTGAAGGTCATCGCAACGACGCGATCGAGCGTCGCCAGCCCGCTGCGCAACAGCGCGACCAGACGTGCCACCAGTTCCGTCGTCTTGCCGGTGCCGGCGGCGGCTTCGACGAAGAGCGTTGCGCCGAGCGCCTCGCGAATGCAGCGGCGCGCGTCGGCGTCCGGGAGCCGTGCAGCGCTCAACGCAGAGACCTGACGCGCGCGAGCGCTTCGAGCGCGGCGGCTGGTTTGCGCGCGGTGCGCTGTTCCTCATAGGGACCGCAGACGACGCGGTAGTCGCAGAAGGTGCAAGCGCCCCTCGCGGGCGCCGCGGGCAGGAACGGCGTCGACAGCGCCGTAGCGAGCGCTTCCGCGACGACACCCGCCGCCGCACGCGCGTCCGCATCGAGCGCCATCACCCGCTCCTCGAATCCGCCGGTCGCGGTGCAGTAGTAGAGGCGCCCGGCGGTGACGGGACTCCCGGCGAACAGCTTCTCGAGTGCAAGTGCGTAGAGCACCGGCTGCAGCGCCTCGCCGCCGCCGGTGATCGCGTCACGACCGACGCGATCGCGGCCGGTCTTGTGATCGGTTGCGCGCAGCGCGCCGTCGGCGCGGCGCTCGACGAGGTCGATCGAGCCGCGCAGCTGGATGCCACAGTCGAGCGACACCGGATCGGGCGTCGAGTGGGGATCGGCCTGGCCGCGGCCCGGGAGGCCGAACGACAGCTCGAAGCGCCACGGCACGAAGCCCGAGTCGTCCTCGGCGGCGCGCCGCAGCCACTCGCGCAGATCGGCACGGACGCTCTCGATGCCATCCTCCCAGACGCGCGCGATCGCCGGAGCGAGCTTGTCGCGCGCCCGTGCGGCCGCGGCATCGAGTGCCGCGTCGAGCAGCGCGCGCGCGCGTTCGATGTGGGCAGGGCGCACCGGAAGCAACGCCTCTGCTTCGAGTCGTTGGAACAGCTCGAACTGCACCTCGTGCACGAGCGAGCCACGCTCGAGGGGGTCGAGTTCCTCGATCGCCTCGGGCACCTCGCGCGGCGCGAGCCGGTGCACGGCTTGCAGGAAGAAGCGATACGGACACGCGGCGAAGTGCTGGAGTGCGGTCGGCGAATACGAGCGCGCCGCGAGCGCGTGATCGCGGATCGCTTCGAGGCCGCGCGCGGCGGCGGCTTCACGACCTGCCTCGGGCGCGGCGACGAGTCCGTCCGCCCAGGTCCAGCGCTTCCACCAGCGCCGCCCGCGGAAGCGCAGCGCGCGCCCGAGATGGGGATTTGCATCGAGCAGGTAGCGCGCCGTGCCAGGGCGCGGCGCGGGATCGCGGAGCAGCGCGTCGAGCACCGCGAGATCGTGCTCGGCGGGATCGATCGCGTCTTCGGGTGCGTGCGGTGCGGGCCAGCCGACACGCGCGAGCGTCTGCGTCTCGGCGCGCTTGGCGAGTTCGTCGAATCCGGGCAGCCGTCCCTCGGCGGCGCGCAGCGCTTCGAGTGCGTAGAACGAGGGCACGCGTGGCCGCGCTTCGTCGAGATCGAGGCGCGGATACGAGAGCACGACGCGCTCGCGCGCGGCGCCCACCGCGAGTCGCAGCGCGCGGCGTTCGTTCGCGACGCGTTGCGCATTGGTCGCGAGACCCGCGTCGAGGCGTTCGCGCGCAGCGTCGAGCAGGATCGGCTCCTCGGCGATCTTGCGCGGGAACAGACGCTCGGCGAGGCCGGGCACGAAGACCACGTCGAAGGCCATGCCGCGCACCGACTCGGCCGGCGCGATGAAGACACGCCCGTAGCGGCTCTTCGGGGGCGGCTCCGAGACTTCGAGCAGGCGGCGCGCGAGCACGAGTCGCACCTCGTCGATCGGCACCGCATCGATCGCCGCCATCGGCGCGAGTTCGGCGAGCACCGCGAGCACGCGATCGGGCCGCCGCAGCGCGCGCGTGGCGAGCGATGCAAGCGCATCCGTCCAGGTTCGCCACGATGCCTGTGGCGGCCACGCATCGAGTACACCGACGAGCGGCAGCGCGAAGCCGCGCAGCGCGTCGAGATCGGCGAGCGTGCGGCGCAGGCGAAGCGCCGCGGCGCCGGCGCTGTCTTCGAGCTCGGCGTCGGCGAGCTGGCTCCCGAGCTGCTGCGCGAGACCGCCGAGCCGGCGCTCCCAGCGATCGCGGCCACCGATCACCGCAGCGTCGACGAGCAGCTGCTCCCAGCGTCGCGGTGCGCGCAGCACGCCGCCCGCGACCGGCTGTGCATCGGGATCTTCGACGCGTGCGGCATCGGGCTCGCGGCCCGCTCCGCGGAGCGCATCGACGATCGCATCGTTCGCGAGCTCTTCATCCGGCGCGACCCATCGATCACCAGGCGGTGTCGCGGCGGGCGGTTCACCGGCGGCATCGGCGTCGGGGACCTCTCCGAGCGACAGGTACTCCGCGAAGCGCTTCGCCGAGAGTCGCTCGGCTGCGCATGCGACGAGCGCGAGAAACGCGCGGCCGCTCGGGTCCGGTCGCACCGCGCCGCGCGCGAAATACGCCGGCACGCCGGCGCGCGCGAACGCTTCGGATAGGTGCGCGCGATACTCGTCGGGCGAGCGCAACAGCACGGCGATGCGGTCGAAGCGCATGCCCTGCGCGGCGAGCTGCAGGCAGCGGCGCGCGATCTCGACGCACTCGCGACTCTCGCCCGGCGCCGACAGCACGACGACGCTGTCGTCCGGGTCGGTCGCGCGCTCGGCCCCGCCGCCGAACAGATGGGTCTGCAGGCGCGCAAGCGAGGTCGTAGCGGGGGGCGCGGTGAGCTCTTCGATCGATGCACCGAGCGCGGCCGCGAGCCCCGCGGCGGTGGCGTCGTCGCCCGCCGGTACCGTTGCGAGCAGCGTGGGCGCGCGCGCGGCGAGCGCGGCAGCGAAGTTGCGCTCGGCGGCGTTCTCGATCGCGACATCGAGCAGCAGCGTCGGCAAGCCGAGCAGCGGCGCGCGCAGCGCCTGGTCGCGCGCACATTCGGTGGCGACGCGAAAGATCTCCGCACGGTCGGCGAGCCCAGCGTCGGTCCGCTCGGCTTCGAAGGCGTCGGCGAACGCGACCAGGTCAGGGGACATCGCGGCGAGCGCCGCCCGGCTGACGCACGCCATGCGCAGCTCCGCAACGGTGCGTGCGATTGCGCGGGCGAGCCCGGGACCGTCGGCCGCCGCCTTGAAACGGCCGAGTTCGCCGCGCGCGCGCAGACCGTGCAGCACGCGCGCAGACAGCGCCTCGGCCGCCAGCGCGCCGAGCGGCACGAGCCCGCGGTCGGCCAGTGCGGGCGTCGCAACTTGGGCCGCGAGTCGCGCCAGCGTGGCGCGATGCCAGCCGAACGCAGCGCCCCGCGTCGCCGCAGCAGTGCGCAACAACTCAGCGGCGGCGTCGACGGTCGACGTGACGACCAGCAGCTCCGTGCCCGGTGCGAACGCCATCAGCCACGACATCGCGCGGTCGATTCGCGACGTCGCGCAATGCGCGCGTACGAGAGTCGCAGTCATTCCGCCAAGCGTATCGGCCCGAGTCGATCTCGTCGTCCGCGGCCCTCGCCGGGTTTCGAGGAGCCCGGCGTCAACTTGTTCGCGGTGTCAACTCGTCTTCTGTCGAGTCATTGGAGGTCCGTGCACAACGAGCCGACTCCCGGGATGAGTCGACAGCGAGTGAGTTGACGCCGGGCCCCGTTCAGCGTTGACCGAGGTACACGACGTGGCGACGACCGCCGTGGCCGGGTCGCTCGCTGCGGACGCGAAAGCCGGCGCGCGTCAGGTGCTTCTCGAAACTGGGATTCGGGTCTTCGGACCACAGTGCGAAAACACCGCCGTCGCGAAGCGCCGCGCGCGCGCGATCGAGCGCGGCTCGACCGTAGTGCGGATGATCGCGCGGGCAGACCGGATGCGGGCCTTCGTAGAGATCGAGGATCACCGCGTCGAAGCGATCGCCGCCTGGACCGGCCGCATCGCGGATCGCTTCCGCGACATCGCCAACACGCACTTCGACGCGCGGATCGAGCGCGGCGCGGCGCGTCAGATCGGCGAGCGGCGCTTCGCGGCACCAGCGCACGACGACGTCGTTCAGCTCCGCTACGACGACTCTCGCCTGGGCCGGAAGCACGTCGAGACAAGCGCGCAACGTGTACGCCATGCCGAGGCCGCCGATCAGCACGCGCGGCGCGGAATGCGTTGCGATCGCTTCGCAGGCGAGCCGGCCGAGCGCGACCTCGGAAAGACTCGCCTGGCTGTTCATCAGCACCCGGCCGGCGATCGCGATCAGGAACTCGCGCTCGCCGCGGCGGCGGAGTTCGAGGCGCCCTTCGCGGGTCGTTGCGGCGTCGAGCGTTTGCCACGGACGCGTCATCGAGACGGTCAGGGCTTTTTGTAGGCGGAGTTCCGGGACGAGCGCGCGTTGTTGAATCGACCGGAATGCGAGCCGCGGTTCGGGCCCTGGCGGTTGCCCGCGTGGAAGCGTGCGTCTTCGCGCGCGCGGGCACGCTGACGTTCGTGCTCCGGATCGAGCACGCAGACCGGCATCGGCTCGCGCGGCAGCGCGGGAATCGCAAAGCGGAGCAACGTCGCCACGACGACGGCCGGATCCCGTCCGTCGAGTAGCTTCGCGGCATAGCCGAGCTGCGTCTCGCTGGGAGCACCCTCGGCGTCGAGCACCGCGTGCACCTTGCGGCGCGCCGCCTTCTCGAGCGCCTTGCCCACCTTCTCGGGCGTCGGAACGGGCTGCCACTCCGCCTTGATGCGCGCGCCGTAAAGGGCGCGCTCCACCGCGCGCTGCGCAAACGGGGGGACGACGAGGAGGCTGCGGCCCTTGCGTCCCGCCCGGCCCGTACGACCGCTCCGGTGCGTGTACATCTCGGCGTCGGAGGGCGGCTCGAGGTGGATCACGGTGTTGATGTCGGGCACGTCGATGCCGCGCGCCGCGACGTCGGTGGCGACGAGGATCGGCACGCTGCCGTTGCGGAACGCGTTCAGTGTTCGCGTTCGTTGACCCTGCGCGAGATCCCCCGAGAGCGGCAGCGCGACGAAGCCGTCGCCCGCGAGCTGTTCGGCGAGCTGGACGGTGTCGCAGCGACGTCGCACGAAGAGCAGGCAGCGCGCGCCGTCCGCGAGTAGCAGCAGGTTCACGAGCGCCGCGTACACCTCGTTCGGGCGCACCAGGTACGCGATGTGCTCGATGTCTTCGTTGGCGGCGCCGAGGCGCGTGCCTTCGAGGTGGAGTGCGTCGCGCTGGAAGCGGTTGGCGAGCTGGCGTACCCCGGCAGGGAACGTCGCCGACAACAGATGCGAGCGGCGCTCCTTCGGCAGCGCTTCGACGATCGCTTCGAGTTCCTCGCGGAAGCCCATGTCGAACATTTGGTCGGCTTCGTCGAGCACCACGTGTTCGACCTGCGAGCAATCGAGCGCGCCGGTGCGGATGTGATCGAGCAGGCGGCCGGGCGTCCCGACGACGAGGCCGGGCTTCTGCGCCAGCAACTTGCGCTCGCGGAACAGGTCCATGCCGCCCGTCACGACTTCCACGCGCAGCGCGGGAATCTCTTCGTAGAGCCAGCGCAGTTCCTCACGCACCTGGACCGCGAGTTCGCGCGTCGGCACGATCACCAGGCCCGAGGGGCCCGTGGCGCCGGCGGTCCCGCTGGGTCCAGCGAGGAAATGGCGCGCGAGCGCGATTCCCAGCGCGACGGTCTTGCCCGAACCGGTCTGCGACGAGATTCGCAGGTCGCGCCCCTCGCACTCGGCTTCGAGCACGGCACGCTGCACGGCGGTCAGAGTGGAAAAGCCGCGCCGCTGCATGGCAGAAGCGAGCTGGGCGGGGACGCCCTCAAAGAGTTCAGTCGTCGTCATGGAACCATCGAGCTAGAGGAAATGGGGAGCCCAGCGGGCGGCGCACCTTAGCATGGAGAAAGGGGACGGTCCTGGAATGGACCGGCGGAGGAGAAAGGGGACACCCTTGGGCAGGCCTGTCCCTCGCGTCCATGGCCCGTCCTCCGACAGGACCGTCCCCTTTCTCCTCAGGGGGAGATCTGGACGGGCGTGCCGGGGCGGACGAGGCGGGAGAGGTGGGAGATGGCGGGGTCTGTCAAGGCGATGCAGCCGGCGGTCCAGTTGAGAGCGAGGTCGCCACGCCAGCGAGTGCCTTCGCCGTGGATCCCGAGCAGGCCGCCGAGCGGGGTGTCTTGCGGTGGCAGACGACCTTCGCGATGCGCGCGCGCGATCGCAGCGTGCACGTCCTTCGTGATCAGACCCTCCTTCAGCGCGCTGTCGGCGTCGCCGCGCGAGGGGTAGTCGATCGGAATGAAGAGATAGACGCGGCTCTTGCGCGGCGGACCGGCGATCCGGTAGTCGCCTTCGGGCATGCGATCGTCGCCCGCGAGTCGCTTCGGTCCGCGGTCGCGCGCAAGCGCGATCGGGAACGTGAGCGTGCCGCCCCCAACACAGCGCACGGTGAGCGAACGCTGCGACTTGCTCACTTCGATGCGCTCGGCGCGCTTGCACGGCAGCGACGCCGCGGGCGTCTCCGGCTTCACTTCGGGCGCCGGCGATGGCGCGACGGGCGGCTTCGCGCACGCGAGCCAACCCGAGCAGGCAGCCGCGGCCACGAGGATCGCAATGCGACACGACATCCGCGCGCGAATCTATCCGAAGTTCGTGAGCTAGCGCATGATTTCGCACCACGGCCGGGACGGCCGCGCGCTAGCCTGCGCCGCCATGAAGTGGGTCGCATCGGCGTTCGCGCTGTGTCTGCTCGCGCTGCGCGCGGTCGCGCAGCCCATCGCCGCAGATCCGCGACTCGCCGCGCTGCCGGCGGTAGTCGGCGAACCCACGAGCGACATCGTCGAAAATGCCGACGACACCGTGCTCGACATCGCGTATCGCCACCGACTCGGCTTCGACCGCGTCTCGCGGATGAATCCCAACATCAAGAACGTCTGGATCCCGGACCCGGGCACCGTCGTCCAGCTTCCCACCGAACACATCCTGCCGGAGCCGCCGTGGCGCGGGCTCGTCGTCAACGTGCCCGAGATGCAGATCTACGATTTCACGGTGATGAACGGGAACGGCGAGCCGGATCTGTTCTCGATCGCGATCGGCGACGAAGTGGACCCGTCGCTGATGGGCGAATTCAAGGTGGGCAAGAAGCGCGCGCAGCCGGCGTGGCATGTGCCGAAGTCGATCCAGGCGGAGCGACCGGGGCTCCCGACCGTCGTGCCGCCGGGTCCCGACAATCCCCTCGGCCCCTACTGGATGACGATCGGCAGCACGAGCTACGGCATCCACGGCTCGAACAACGAGTGGTCGATCGGTCGCCTGGCGACACACGGCTGCATCCGCCTCTACAACGACCAGATCGAGCGTCTGTTCCTGCGCACCAAGGAGAAGACGCCGCTGCGGCTGGTCTACCAGACCGTCAAGCTCGGCCAGCGCGGCAGCACGATCTACCTCGAGTCGCACCCCGACCTCTACAACAAGGATCCGATGCGCGAGCAGGTGGTCGTCGAGCGTTTGCGCGCGCTCGATCTACTTCAGTACGTCGACGCGATCCGGCTGCATCGCGCAATCGAAGAACAGCGCGGCAACCCCATTCCGATCGCGACACTCCCGCCGCTGGAGACAGCCCCGGAAGGGCTGTCTCCAATCACCCAAGCGCCCTGATTCGGGCTCCTACTTATGAACGCTCTTCTTGAAGATCGCTTCCGCCGTGCGTGCGGCGTCTTCGGCTCGCTGCGCGGCGGTCTCTGACGCGCGATAGGCGGCTTCGGCCTTGTCCGACGCCTGCTGCGCCGTGTTGTCGACGCTCTCGATCTTCGATTCGAGCCCATCGACGCGCTTCTCGAGCGCCTCGACGCGACCACTCGTTGCACAACCTGCACTGGACAGCGCGAGCAGCGCAGCGGCGCTCCCCGCAATCAGACGAGCCTTCGGGCTTCGGGTCATGGAAATCTCCTGGTTGGGAAGGCGAGCAAACTAGAGGCCGCTCGCAGCTGGCGCAAAGCGCGCCGTTCATCGTTCCGAAATGGAACTCGTTCTACTCGATCGCGACGATGCGGACCGCGAAGTTCAGCGCCTGGCCGGCAAGCGGGTGATTGATGTCGAGCACGACCCCGTCGGCGCGGACTTCGTGAATGCGCACGCTGCGTTGATTGCCTTCGGAATCCTCCGCGACCAGCATGGCTCCGACGTGACGCGAGTCCTCGGGAATCTCTTCGAGCGCGACTCGATCGAACGCGTCGGGATCGACCGGGCCATAGCCTTGCTCGGCCGGGATCCGCACCTGTTTCTCTTCGTCCACGGCGAGGCCCGCGAGCGCTTCTTCGAGCGCATCGAGGATCTCCCCGCCGCCCTGCGTGTAGGTGAGCGGGTCCTCGCCGACGTTGGTGTCGGCCGTGCTTCCATCATCCAGCGTGAGCGTGTACTCGATCGAGACGAGTCGTCCGTGTTCGATCACTGCGCGTGCTCCTCCCTGCGCGCATCGCAACGTAGCGGCGAGCAGCGCGCTTCGACACCGGAGCCGGGACAGCTAGGCTCGCGTTTCGCACCGGGAGATTCCGATGGCCCGCTTCGTCGACGCGATCGACCTGCCGCTCTCGATCGAGCAGGCGTTCGACTATCTCGCGGACTTTTCGCACACCGCCGAGTGGGATCCGGGCGTCGCGGAGGCGAGGCAGCTCGACGATGCGCCCGTGCAGCTCGGAACGCGGTTCCACGTCGTCGTTGCATTCCTCGGCCGCCGCATCCCGTTCGAGTACGAGATCACCAGTTACGAGCGACCGCAGCGACTTGCGCTGCGCGGTCGCGGCGGCTCCGTGCTCTCGATCGACGAACTGACGTTCTGCCCGCGCGACGGCGGCACCCGGGTCACCTATGAAGCCCGGCTCGAACTCGCGGGCGTTGCGCAGCTCGCCGACCCGCTGCTCGATCTGTTCTTCCAACGGCTCGGTGCGATCTCGGCGCGCGGACTGCGCGAAACCGTCGCGCGCCGCTGCGCGGCGTGAGCGGCGCCGCGGCGGTCTCGCGACTCGCCGGGCTCGCCGAAGCCGGCCTGCTGCCCGATGCGCTGGTTCGTCTCGGGATCCGCCGCATGCTCGCGGAGCGACTCCGCGAAGTGGCCCGTTCATCACCCGCCGCACGGCAGGCGTTCCTCGAGTCGTGCCTGCAGGGTCCCATCGCGCTCGTGCCAGATCTCGCGAACGAGCAACACTACGAGGTGACGTCGGAGTTCTTCGAGCGCGTACTCGGCCCGCATCTGAAGTACAGCTGCTGCCTCTGGGATGCGAGCACCGCGACGCTCGCCGACGCCGAGCGCCACATGCTCGCGCTGACCTGCGAGCGCGCCGAACTGCGCGACGGGATGGCCGTGCTCGATCTCGGCTGCGGCTGGGGATCGCTCTCGCTCTACGTCGCCGAGCGATTCCCCGCCTGTCGCGTGCTCGCCGTCTCGAACTCGAAGCCGCAGCGCGAGTTCATCCTCGCGCGCGCCGCGCAGCGCGGCCTCGCGAACGTCACGGTCGTGACCGCGGATGTGAATCACTTCGAAGCGCATGGGCGCTTCGACCGGGTCGTCTCGATCGAGATGTTCGAGCACGTGCGCAACCACGAGGCGCTGCTCGCGCGGATCGCCGGCTGGCTCGCACCCGACGGACGGCTCTTCGTCCACCATTTCTGTCACCGCGAGCATGCGTATCCGTACGAAGACGCCGGCCCCAGCGACTGGATGGCGCGACACTTCTTCCGGGGCGGCATGATGCCGAGCGAAGATTGGCTGCAGCATTTCGAACGCGATCTCGCGCAGGTGAATCGCTGGCGTGTCGGCGGGATGCACTACGCGCGAACCAGCGAAGCCTGGCTCGCGAACCTCGATGCGCAGCGCGTCCCGCTGCTTCCGATCTTCGCCGCGGCCCATGGCGAGCGCGATGCGCGGCGCTGGATCCAGCGCTGGCGGCTGTTCTTTCTGGCCTGCGCGGAGCTGTTCAGCCATCGCGACGGCAGCGAGTGGTTCGTCACGCAGCAGCTCTTCGCGGCGCGCCGGTGAACGCGAAGGTCCCGGAATGGGCGCGCCGCGCGCAGGCCGCGTGGCGCTGGCGCGGCGCCGAGCGACCGGCGTTCGCGGTCGTGCCGCACGCCGGCGAGGAGTCGGTGTGGGAATACCCGCGGCCGCCGCGGGTCGACGTAGACGCGCGCCACGTCGTGGTGCGATCGGGTGACCTCGTCGTCGCCGACACGCGGAACGCGTTGCGCGTGCTCGAAACCGCGAGCCCTCCGACGTTCTATCTGCCGGCTCGCGACGTTCGCTGCGAGCTGCTGATCGCGGCGCCGGGCGCCTCGCGCTGCGAATGGAAGGGTGAAGCCCGCTATTGGTCGTTGCGCGGCGAGCCGGTGGCGTGGAGCTACCCGGCCCCGCTGCCGCACTTCGAGGCGCTACGCGATCACCTCGGCTTCTACCCGCAGCGGCTCGCCTGCACGGTGGACGGAGAGCCCGTGACGCCGCAGCCGGGTGGTTTCTATGCGGGCTGGATCACCAAAGAGATCGTCGGACCGTGGAAGGGCGAACGGGGCTCCGAGGGCTGGTAGAGTGCGCAGCGCGGCTGCACCGCTCGCCGCCTCTAGGGGGATCCCATGACACTGCGTCGCGTGCTTCTGGCTCTGGTCGCGCTGCTCGCGCTCTACGTCGCCGGAGCGTGGTTCGGATGCTACGGACGCCACGAGGGAGCGGGGACGCCGACGGCGACGCCGATTCCGGCGGCCGTCGTCAGCGAGCGCGCGAGCGAGCAGCGCTCGTCCGCGACGGCGCTTTCGGTCGCGCCGCCCGACAAGCAGATCCTGTTCGGCGACCTGCATGTCCACACGACGTTCTCGAGCGACGCATTTCTCGGTTCGCTGCCCATGCTGCAGGGGGAAGGCGCACACCCGGTTTCTGACGCCTGCGACTATGCGCGCTTCTGTTCGTCGCTCGACTTCTGGTCGGTGAACGACCACGCCGAAGCGGGCACGCCAGAGCGCTGGACGGAGACCAAGGAAGCGATCCGCCAGTGCAACGCGGTCGCCGGCGACGAAGCGAATCCGGACGTCGTCGCATTTCTCGGTTGGGAGTGGAGCCAGGTCGGGGTGACGCCCGA
>JANLTC010000114.1:0-6479 GCA_031362725.1 Deltaproteobacteria bacterium
GCGAGCACCCGACCGGGATCCGTGTCGGTGGGCCAGGGAAGAATCGCTCGGCGATGAAGGTCGCCGAAGAGCGGCGCTTCGAGGACTACCGCACCGACGGCACGCTCGACATCCGCCAGACGCGCGTCGCGCTGCGCCGCTAGCGGCAGCTGACGCGCAACGGTCCCCAGAACGAACTCGACATCGACAGCACGATCGACGAGACCTGCAAGAACGCCGGCGAGATCGAGTTCGTGTTTCGCGCCGAGCGCCGCAACGATCTGCGGCTGCTGCTGCTGATGGACGTAGGCGGCACGATGGATCCCTACTACGAGCCGGTGAGCCGGCTGCTGACGGCGCTCCACGAAGAGCGCGGCCTGCGCGCCTTCGAGGCCTACTACTTCCACAACTGCATCTACGAAGAACTCGGCCGCACCGCGCGCCTGCTGCGACGCGAGTCGATCCCGACCGGTGACCTGCTCCGCAAGCTGGACTCGCGCTGGAAGGTGATGATCGTCGGTGACGCCGCGATGCACCCGGCCGAGCTGCTCGAAGCGAACGGCAACATCGACCCGCGCCGCGGCACCCCGACGCGCGGCCTCGATTGGCTGCACCGCATCAAGGATCACTTCGAGCGCGCCGTGTGGCTGAACCCCGAACCGCAGGCCGAGTGGAGCCGCACCCAGACGGTCGCTGTCATCGAGCGCGTCTTCCCGATGTTCCACCTCAGTGTGGATGGCATCGGCGAGGCCGTCAGCGCCCTGATCGGCGCCCGCAGCACTCCCGCGTAGCGAGCCATCAGCGAGCGGCGAGACTCCATCAGGACGCCGGGCGTCAGGTTATTGCGGCGTCAGGTTATTTGCCGACGACGCGATCGGGGCGGAGCAGCTCGCGCAGCGTGAAGACTTCCATGGGTTCGGCGACGCCGCGCAGGCTATGGGTTCCGAGCGAGCCCAGCTCGCCCGGCGTCAGCGCTGCGATCGCTTGCGACGCGACGACCGCTATCCCGAGCTGCTTCGAGAGCCCCTCGAGCCGCGCGACCTCGTTCACCGCGGGGCCCGTCACGGTGAAGTCGAGGCGGCCCTCGACGCCGATGTTGCCGTAGCTGACCTCGCCGACGTGCAGCGCGATCGCGGCCGACAGCGTCGGTGTGTTCGCGTCGGCGCGGGCGGCGTTGCGCATCGCGAGCCGCACGATCGCCGCGCGCGTCGCCCGCAGTGCGGCCATCGGCGCGCCGGGATCGTCGCGCAGCGGGAAGATTGCCAGCGCCGCGTCGCCGATGAACTTCAGCACCTCGCCGCCCTCCGTCAGCACGGAGCCGGCGGTGCACTCGAAAAAGTCGTTCAGCAGCTCGAGGTAGTGCTCGCGGTCGAGGTGTTCCTGGTAGCCCGTCGAGCCGCGCAGATCGGCCCACCAGATGACGGCCGGGATCACCTCGCGATCGCCGCGCCGGATCGAACCGCCGAGCACCCGCCCGCCGGTGCGGGTACCGAGATAGGTGTCGAGCAGCGTCCGGGCGGTTCGCTTCAGCGCGTGCACCTCGACGAGCCGGCTCAGCAGCGGCAGCACTTCGTGCAGGTGCCCGAGATGCGCGGTCTCGAAGCCGCCCGGTGCATCGGTCGCGAGCGAGAGCGCATGGACCTGCCCGTCCGAGAACGCCATCGGCATCGCGGCGTAATCCGTCATGCCCTGCTCGCGAAGGTCGCGCAGGATCGGGAAGTCGAGCGTCGCTTCGTCGCCCTCGAGCCGGCGTCGCACGCCGCCGCCGCGCTCGAGGATCAGCATGAATGGGCTCGTGAGGAAGCGCTCTCCCTCGCGTGCGGCGTGGGGTAGGTCGAACGACTCGACGGCGTCCTCCGCGGCGGTCCACAGATGCGTCGTGCCGAGCACCTGGGGGTGGAGCGTGCGAACCAGCAGGTTGAGCCGCGCGACGGGCATGCCGATGCCGCGCAGCTGGCGCCCGAGGCGACCCGCGAGTTCGCCGGTGCTGGTGGCTTCCCACGCGTCGCGCAGCAGCCAACCGATCAACGCGTTGCCGTGTCCCTGGTCGTCCGTCACCGGGTCGATCGCGATTTCGGCGCTCTCTTCCGCCCAGCCGTCCATGCGGCTGCGATAGAACGCGACGTGACCGGCCAGCGCTGCGACCTCCGGGAACGGTTGCTGGTAGGCCCACACGGCGTTCTCCGCCACGCGATCGCCCACCCGCAGCGTCCAGTACGAAGCGTCGCCCTTGAACGGGCAATGCGTGCGGTACTCCGTCTGCTCCATCAGGTCCATGCGGACGTCTTCGATCGGCAGGTAGTAGGCCGGCGCAAGACGCGTCTCGTAGATGACGAGTGCGCGATTCGTGTCGGCCACCGTGACGCCCCCGAAGACGACCGTCACGCGCTTGCCGCTCGCTTCGATCACTGCCCGGTAGTCGCTCGCAAAGGCGTCCGAGCCCGCTTCGCCGCGGCGAGCCGTCGTCATTGCGGGCTCGCCTCGGGGACGGGTTGTCGCATCGTGACGAATTCCTCCGCGGCGGTTGGGTGGATGCCGACGGTGCTGTCGAAGATACGCTTGGTGGCGCCCGCCTTCAGCGCGACCGCGAAACCCTGCACGATCTCGCCCGCGTCGGGTCCCACCATGTGCAGCCCGACGACGCGATCGCTGACGTCGTCCACGACGAGCTTCATCAGCGTTCGCTCGCTGCTGCCGCTCAGCGTGTGCTTCAGCGGCCGGAAATCGCTCCGATAGATCCGCAGCCGCGGAAACTTCGCGCGCGCTTCCGCTTCGGTGAGTCCCACGGTTCCGATGTTCGGGTGCGTGAAGACGGCCGTCGGAATCGCGTCGTACGCCATCTCCCGCTCGCCCGTTCCGAAGAGCTGATCGACGACCGCCATCGCCTCCGCGATCGCCACCGGTGTCAGTTGGATGCGATCGATCACGTCGCCGATCGCGTAGATCGACGGCACCGAAGTCTCGAAGTGATCGCCAACCACGATCGCACCGCGCGCATCCACGGTGACGCCGATGCGCTCGAGACCGAGCCCGGCCGTGTTCGGCGCGCGGCCGGTGCCGTAGAGCACCTGATCGGCGTCCACCGTCTCGCCACCAACGAGCGTCACGCGCAGCCCCTCGGCGATCCGCGCGACGCTCTGCACATCGGCGTCGAGGTGGATCTCGACGCCGGCCTTCTCCATCTCGTCGTGCAGGAAGTGGCGCACGTCGTCGTCGAAGCCGCGCAGGATCTGCGGGCCGCGATGGATCTGCGTGACGCGGCTCCCGAGGCCGTTGAAGATCGACGCGAACTCGCAGGCGGTGTAGCCGCCGCCGACCACCAGCAGCCGGGCCGGGAACGGGTCGAGGTCGAAGATCTCATTCGACGTGATGACGAGCTCGCGGCCGACGATCTCCGGCACCGTCGGCCAGCCACCGGTTGCGACGAGCACGCGCTCGGCGCGCAGCCGTTCGCCGTTCACCACCACGGTGTGCGCGTCTTCGAACGTGGCCTTGCCGCGCAGCAGCCGCACGCCGGCGTTCGTCAGCAGCTCTGCGTACACGCCGTTCAGCCGCGTGATCTCCGCCGCGCGGTTGCGCTTCAGCAACGCCCAGTCGAGTCGCGGCGTGCCGGTGGTGCGCCAGCCAAATCCCTGCGACTCCTCGAACGCGGTCCGGAACTCCGCCGCGTAGCTGTAGAGCTTCTTCGGGATACACCCGACGTTGACGCAGGTGCCGCCGAGCGCGCCGGCTTCGGCGATGCCGACACGCACGCCGCGCTGGCCCGCCATCCGCGCCGCGCGCACGCCGCCGCTGCCGCCGCCGATCACGAAGAGGTCAAAGAGATCGTCAGCCATGCCGCAATCTAGCCCGTAGAGCAGGTGCCGGGCGTCAGGTTATTCGGGCGTCAGGTTATTGCGGCGCGAGGTCACGCGAGCACGACGCGATCGAGGCGGATCAGCTCTGCCAGCGACCACGCCTGGAACGGGCAACCGCGCGGCGTGTGTGGCGACTCCGCGTCGGCGATCTCCGAGACGTGACCGAGCCCTGCCGCGTCGAGGTGCGCCACGAGCGCCGGCAGGAATCGCGCGCGCGCTTCCCGCTTGGCTTCCGCCGTCGAACCCCGCACGCGCACCCACGCCTCGACGAAGGGTCCCATCAGCCACGGCCACACGGTCCCCTGGTGGTAGGCGCCATCGCGTTCGCGCACGTCGCCTTCGTAGTGCGGCGTGTAGCCCGCTTCGCCCGGGGCGAGCGAGCGCAGCCCGAGCGGCGTCAGCAGCCGCGCTTCGACCGCGTCGACCACGCGCCGCGCGCGCTCGCCGCTGAGCAGCGCGAAGGGCAGGCCGCCCACCGCGAAGATCTGGTTCGGCCGAAAACTCGCATCGACGCGCCCGGACTCGTGGTCGACATCGACGACATCGGCGAGGAAGCCGCGCTCGTCATCCCAGAACCGCGCTTCGAACGCCGCCGTCGCGCGCCGCGCGAGCACACACCAGTGCTCGGAACGCACGCCGGTCAGCAGCAGCGCGTTGATCCACAGCGCCTGCACCTCGACCGGCTTGCCGCTGCGCGGTGTCACGACCCAGTCGCCGACCTTCGCGTCCATCCAGGTGAGCTGCACGCCCGGCGCTCCCGCCGCGAGCAGCCCGTCCGCATCGGCGCGGATCCCGAAACGCGTTCCCTTCTCGTAGCCGGCGAGAATCGCGTCGACTGCCGACTCGAGCCGCCAGCTCTTTTCGAGCGCAACCGGAAATCCCGCACGTTCGGCGGCGGCGATCCACTCGGAAACGGCGATGACGAACCACAGCGACGCATCGACCGCGTTGAACTCCGGCGTCTCGCCGCGATCCGGAAAACGGTTCGGTAGCATGCCTTCCGACACGCTCGCTGCCCATTCGAGCAAGATCATCCGGGCGACGTCGAGGCGGCCCGTCGCGAGGCACAACCCGCGCAGCGCGATCAGCGTGTCGCGACCCCAATCGGCGAACCACGGATAGCCCGCCACCAGCGTGAGGCCCTCGCCGCGCTTCACCACGTAGGCGTCGGCGGCGCGCGCGAGCGGCGACGCGAACGACGCACGCCTTTCGCGTTCGTTGCGGCGAAGCCGTGCGGCGGCATCGACGGGACGTTCGCCTGCGGCACCGATCACCGCTTCGTGTCCCTCGGCGGCAAAGAGCAACACAGCCTCACGGGCGGCGAGATCGAAGCGCAGCTCGCCGGGCGCGGCGAGGTCTTCGCGACCATCGAGACCGCGCGCGAGTTCGTCGTCGTAGCGGAAGTCGCGGTACCAGAGCGGCGCGTGCGTGTAGTCGCCGTTGCTGTGCGCGATCACCGCGGGCACGCCGTCGTAGGCGTGCCACACGAGGCGCCCGTCGCGCCGTTCGGGTGCGAAGCCGAAGGCGCCATTCTCGTGTTGCAACGCGTGGTAGTCGCGGCCCGAGAGGAACGGCCGCACGCGCAACAGCGCGAGCGGCTTCGGATCGACGAGTCGCCACAGGATCGCGACGGCCGAGGCGCCGTGCGGAACGAAGATCTGCTGCTCGATGCGCGTTCCGTCGGGTAGTTGGAACGTCCACTGCGGCCACGGCCCGCTCGCGAACGCCGCGATGCGCGTCGCGCCATCCGGCGACACGACATCGCGTCCGTAGGCCTGCGACGAGAGTGCGAAGCTGCCGCCCGGCGTGTCGAGCCACGCGTCGAAGCCGTTCACCAGCACGAAGCGATCCGTCGGGGGCCGGCGCGCGGTGAGCAGCAGTGCGTGATAGCGCCGCGTGCGCACGCCCGAGACCGTGCCCGATGCGAAGCCACCCAATCCGTCAGCCTCGATCCATTCGGCGGGCTTCGCAGCGAGCCCCTCGTCGTGCGGATTGATCATGAGACTCTGATGCCTAGCGCGCCCGATGGTGACGCGTTAGTCGAGCATCAGGAATGCTGCCCCGCGATTCGATGCAAACTCGAGAAGGTCTCGGTGGGCGCGCTACGGAGCATTGCCTCGATTTGGTTCGTCGAGCAGTTGCCGCGCCGAATCCACACGACCTTTGGAGGATGCCCGCGCGTGGAGACGGAAGTCGGCGTCCTTAACGACGATCACCAGGTCGTGATCGATGAGCAGCCTTACCTGGCGGAGATGGACAGCAACCGCCGCTCACGATCTGCCGCGAACGCCAGGCACGCGCGGATGTCATCCTGCGTCAGCTCGGGGAAGTTCGAGAGGATCTCCTCCTCCGTCATGCCCGACGCGAGGTAGTCGAGGACGCCGTAGACCGTAACGCGCATGCCGCGGATGTACGGCTTCGCACCGCGCTTGCCAGGCTCGATCGCAATGATATGGCTGTAGTCCATCACCCCGAGAGTAGGAGCGAGAGCTGGCGTGATGAACCACGTGGCCCCCGCGAGCCCGCGATGTGTAGCCTTGATGGGCCCCCGGCCGTCATGTAGCGAGAGGCCGGACACCCAGGGGACACGCATGAAGTTCCTGATCTCGATGGCAGATGTCGAAGACGAGTGGGACGCGCTGC